>JAJYBT010000669.1 GCA_021778875.1 Acidobacteriota bacterium
GACGACCTGCTGCCGGGCGGCAACCTGCGCGAGCCGTTGTCGGCGATGCGGCGGGCGAGCATGGTGGCGATCGACAGCGACGAACCGGTGGTGGAGCAGGTGCTGCGGGAGCAGCCGGGGGCGGGGCAGCCGGCGCTGTGGAACGGGCCGGTGTGGCGCGTTAGGCGGGTGATGGAGGCGCCACAGGCGCCGGGACCGGTGGTTGCGTTTTGCGGCATCGCGCAGCCGGAGCAGTTTTTTGCGGGACTGGCGGCGGCGGGGCTGCAACTGGTTGGGCGGATTGCGTTTCCGGACCACCATGCGTACCGGAGCGACGACCTGCAGCGGATTCTGACGGCGGCGCGGGAGGCACGGGCGGCGAGCTTTGTGACCACGGAGAAGGACGCCGTGCGGCTGCGCGGGAAGATGGAGGCGTTTCCCGCATCCGTGCCGGTGCTGACGGCGCAACTGCGCGTAGAGCTGGAGGACGAAGCCGTTGCGTTGCAGTGGCTTACGGAGCGACTGGCGGCTCTCCGGCTCTGAGCCGGACCTGCCTGAGCCGGACCTGCCTGGCCCGGGCCGGCTGGGCGGCGGTGCTCCGATGTTCTTGCGTTGCAGGACTTTCGGCTGCGGGCGGGTTTTGGCCCTGTGAGAAAATCAGAACTTGCACACCCGATCCAAGTTTCGCCTGCTCGTGGTTCGTCTGGGAGCCATGGGGGACATTCTGCACGCCCTTCCGGCGGTGACGGCGCTGCGCATGGCGCATCCTGACTGGGTGATCGACTGGGTGGTGGAGCCGAAGTGGCAGGCACTGCTGGCCGCGACGGACAGCCGGGGACGCGACACGCAGAGCGCGGCTCCGCGGCAGCCGCTGGTGGACCACCTGCACCTGGCCGCGACCAAGGAGTGGCGGCGCAGGCTGATCTCTGCAAAGACGATGGGCGAGATTCGCGGGCTGCGCCATGCGCTGCGCGCCGGGGACTATGACACGGTTCTGGACCTGCAGGGAGCGGTGCGCTCGGCGGTGGTGGCGCGCATGGCCGGGTGCCGCAGGCTGATCGGCGAGGAGAATCCGCGGGAGCGGGCGGCGCGGCTGCTGTTTACAGAGCGCGTGATGACGCGCGGAGCTCACGTGATTGAGCAGGATGTGGAGCTGGCCGAGGCCGTGGCGGGGGACGAATTGAAGCCGGTGCAGCCGTGGCTTCCGGTGGATGCTGCGGCGGAGGCGTGGGCCGACGCGCTGCTGGACCCGGCGCCGGAACGCCCGGCGGTGCTGATCAATCCCGGGGCTGGATGGGGCGCCAAGCGCTGGCCGGTGGAGCGCTATGCCGCTGTGGCACAGCGACTTATCGAGCGAGGGCACCGGGTGATGGTGAATGCCGGGCCGGGTGAGGAGCCGCTGGCCGAGGCGCTGGAGCGGCAGACGGGCGGCGAGGCTTTGCCGCTGGTTTGCCGGCTGGACGAGCTGATTGCGCTGACCCGGCGCGTGGCGCTGGTGATTGCCGGGGACACGGGGCCGCTGCACCTGGCGTGCGCGCTGGGGCGGCCGGTGGTGGGCATCTACGGGCCCACGGACCCGAGCCGGAATGGGCCGTTTGGGACGCGCTTCCGGGTGCTGCGCAGCCCGGAGAGCCGCCGCGACCATACGCGCCATGAGGCGCCGGAGGCGGGGCTGCTGACGATTCAACCGGACGAGGTGCTGCGCGCGGCCGATGCGCTGCTTTATCCTGAGGCTGCCCTATGACCAACCCTGGCAACCAACCCGGCACGGCGAGCACCGCCCCTGCGGACTGGATTACGCGATGGCAGCGCGTGGCGCGGCGCATCCGGGTGCCGCTGGGCTTTGTGGCGGCGGCGCTGTACGTATCGGAGCTGTGGCGGCGGGCTCCGCTGCCGGCGGCGGTGGCCTGGAGCCTGGCGCTGGTGCTGCCGGGGCTTTGGCTGCGGGGCTACGCGGCCGGGTATGTGAAGAAGAATCGCGAGCTGACCCAGACGGGGCCGTATGCGCATACGCGTAACCCGTTGTATTTAGGATCGATGCTGATTGCCGCCGGGTTTGCCGTGGCGCTGCAGAGCTGGCCTTTTGCGCTGGTGCTGGCGGTGGGCTTTGCGGTGATTTATGTGCCGGTGATCGCCTCAGAGGAGCGGTTTCTGCGGGCCACGTTTGCGGATTTCGACGGCTATTGCCGCCGGGTGCCGCGGCTGATTCCGCGGCTGACCCCGGCGCGGACGGACGCCGAGCGGGGCAGTTTCTCGCTGGAGCTTTACCTGCGCCATCGCGAGTACAATGCAGCTATAGGGGCACTGGTGCTTTATCTGAGCCTGCTCCTGCTCAGGCCGGCTTTGGGCGTCCTTCTTGGCGGGGCCCATTAAGCCCATCTTGAAGCCGCACAGTTCAATGACGAGGAGCCACGCCTGACGGTGAAGACGCGTACGACTGCATTTCTTTCCCTTTGCGTCCTGACACTTGCCGCCGTAGCGCAGGGACAGCAGATTGCCCCGCTTCCGCCTCCGCGGACCGGGTTCTCGTTTCCGCAGAAGCAGACGCTTACTTACTCTGTGGACTGGCGTGTTTTCCCGGCGGGGACGGCGGTTATCCGCTTTGAATCCATGGGAGATAGAGAACGGATCTCGGCCAGCGCGGACACAATCGGGGCCATCAATCTGCTCTTCCATGTAAGCGACCACTTTCAATCCGTATTTGACCGGACGAAGGGCTGCACGTACCAGTTCGACAAGCAGACGGTGGAGGGGCGGCGGCAGCTGAACTCCACGCTGCGGCTGGACTACGGGCAGAACAAGTCGATTCTGGACGAGAAGAACCCGGTTTCGGGCCAGACCAAGCACGTGGAGTCGCCGATACCCGGCTGCATGACGGACCTGCTGACGGGCGTGTTCTACGCCATGTCGCAGCCGCTGGAGGTGGGGCACAACTTTGTGCTGCCGGTGGTGGACGCCATGCACAACGTGCCGGTGACGATGAAGGTGGAGGGCCGCGAGGAGATCAAGACCACGCTGGGGACCTTCAAGACGATCCGGGTGCAGCCGACGGCGGCGGCCGGCGTGGTCAAGAACCGCGGCAACATCTGGATCTGGTACACGGACGACGAGCGCCACCTGCCGGTGCAGATGCGCGCGCGG
>JAJYBT010000670.1:0-2675 GCA_021778875.1 Acidobacteriota bacterium
TAACATCGATGTCACGCTCACTGCGCATGGGGGAAAGTAAACCCTTCGCGCAGAACCTCATCCACATGAATGCAGCTCTGTGAGCGGTCGATTTGCCGCATCAGTCCGCAGAGCACCTTGCCGGGGCCGACCTCGATAAACTGTGCCGGTCCCTGCGCAATCAGCAGACGCATGGACTCTACCCACCGCACCGATCCCGTCACCTGCCGGATCAGCGCATCGCCGAGCGCCTCCGCGCTGGACATCAGCTCAGCATCCACATTCACCGCGACCGGCACGCGTGCGTTGGCAAATCTGAGCTCACGCAGAAGATCCGCCAGCCGGTCTTGCGCCGGCTGCATCAGCGCACAATGGAAGGGAGCGCTTACGGGCAGCGCCACCACCCGCTTGGCGCCGCGTTCCTTCGCCAGCGTTCCGGCCCGCTCCACCGCAGCCACTCCTCCTGAAATCACGGTCTGCTCCGGCGAGTTGAAGTTCGCAGCAGAGACCACCCCGCCCGTCTCGGCCGCTGCATCGGCGCAGGCCTTGGCCGCATCTTCCGAGCTCAACCCCAGCACAGCCGCCATGGCGCCTTCGCCTGCAGGCACAGCCTCCTGCATAAAGCGCCCGCGGCTGCGTACCGTTTTGACCGCGTCGGCAAAGGAAAGCACGCCCGCCGCCACGTCGGCCGAGTACTCACCCAGCGAATGGCCGGCTACAAAATCCGGCTGGATTCCACGCTCGGCCAGCACGCGCTGCGCGGCCACGGAAACGGTAAAGATCGCCGGCTGCGTGAACTCCGTCAGCTTCAGTTGCTCTTCAGGTCCTTCAAAACACAGGGTTGAAAGCGCAAACCCTAGAGCATCATCCGCCTCTTCAAATGTGCGTTGTGCGACGGGAAACTTCTCTGCCAGTTCGCGTCCCATGCCAACCGACTGCGAACCCTGTCCTGGAAAAAGAAAGATCAATTTCGTGCTCATGCGCTCACCAGTGTAACGCGCGCGCCGCAAGATGTGCTGAGTCCCACCGGCATCAGATGTTCGAGCACATTGCCCGCGAGGTGAGCGATAGGATAGGGTCAAGGTATGGAGCAGCTTTGCCATCGTTGCGGCGGAACGATCAAGGAGTCCGAACCCTTCTGCCCGCATTGCGGCGCACCGCAGCTTCGCTACGAGGCTCCCGAAGAGCCTGCGCCCGCTGCCAGCGCGTTTGTCGCCCAGCGGTTGGGGCATCGCAGTTTTGACTCTGTCTCTTGGCGGGACGCCATCCGCGCCGCCGCCATTCTCGCTGTCCCCGCCGGCATTCTGTCGGCTCTCCTGGGATTCGAGGTGCTGTGGCTTCTGGCTGGAGGAATGTTGGCCGTATCCATGTACCGCCGACGCACCGGAATTCTGCCGACCAGGAAATTAGGCTGGCGCATCGGCTTGCTGCTCGGGCTCTTTGCATCGTTCATTTCTGCTGCCTTCAATGCTGGGGCCCTGCTCCTGCAGCGATATGGCTTCCACCAGGGAGCGGTCATCGATCAGCGCCTCCACGACGTGATCGACAGCGTAATGAAGATGTATGCGAGCTTTCTGGCCAATTCGAGCCCCGATATGGTCGTCGCTGCCCGTCAGTCAATGCAGTTTTGGCTCACCCCCAACGGAATCGCAGCCCTGGTACTCAGCAATGCAGCCGAGATGACGGTCTTTATGCTCCTGTTTGCGGCCCTCGGCGGTGCGCTTGGGGCCCGCTTCGGCGCCCGGTCGCCGCAACACAGCGTCCGCTGATCCCGCGCGTTTCGCCGGCTACACGTTCCACCTCACTCCCGTGACACAAAAACTTGCTCCGCATCGCCGCACCCTCGTATCATCGGCAAGAGCTCTGAACTATGCCTGAAAGCCAATCCGCATCCCACTTGCGCGTTAAGGGCCGCATCATGTCGGCCTCTGAGATCGAGCGAACCCTGGTTCGGCTCGCGCACGAAATCATCGAGAAAAATGACGGTGCCGGCAACCTCGGACTCGTCGGCATACGGCGCCGAGGCGTACCCCTGGCCGAGCGGCTCGCCTCAATGATCTCGAAGATTGAAAAGCATCCTGTCGATACCGGCGTGCTCGACATCAGCTTCTACCGCGACGATCTTTCCACCAGCGGCCCGCGTCCCACCGTGCATCCCGGAACGCTGGGTTTTGATATTGCTGGGCGCAACATCATCCTCGTGGACGACGTACTTTACACCGGCCGCACCGTTCGCGCAGCCCTGGATGCATTGTTCGACCACGGCCGCCCAAAGCGCGTGCAGCTGCTTGCCCTCATCGATCGCGGGCATCGCGAGCTGCCCATTGAGGCTACTTTCGTGGGCCGTATCATCCAGACCAGCGACGACGAAATTGTTGAAGTCAAGCTCCGCGAAATCGACAATGACGAGCAGGTGCTGCTCGTCGAACGCATAGACTAGGCCATCCACACCAACCGCAGCTCCGCAGCAATACAGGTAACACTTCGAGTCATGCCAGCAAAAAAGAAAGCTTCGAGCGCCGCGGCGCGTCCCAAAGCAAGTGCGCCGCAAGTCGCTGAATCCGCCGTTCACCCCGCCTCAGTTATCTCCGTCTCGCAGCTCTCCCTCCCGGATGTCCAGCACATTCTCAAGCTCGCCGACGAACTCGAAAAAGAGGCGTCCGCCCGCCGGAATCAACGGCTCTTCAAACGCCGCG
>JAJYBT010000670.1:2685-3120 GCA_021778875.1 Acidobacteriota bacterium
GTTCTATGAGTCCAGCACGCGTACCCGTACCTCGTTTGAAATTGCCGCGAAATCCATGGGCGCAGACACCACGCTCGTTAGTGATAAGTCGTCGAGCATCGAAAAGGGAGAATCGCTCAAAGACACCGGTCTCACACTGCGTGCTCTGGGCGCGGAATGCATCATCCTTCGCAGCCCCTACTCGGGCGCACCGTGGCTGCTGGCGCAAAGCACCGGATTGCCTGTTCTGAATGCCGGCGACGGCATGCACGAGCATCCTTCGCAGGCGCTGCTCGACCTGCGCACCATCCTTCAGCGCCTGAAGAAGATCGGCCCCATCACCCCTGCCACGCTCAAGGGCGTCACACTCACCATTTGCGGCGACATCTTCCATAGCCGCGTCGCACGCTCCAATGCGTTGCTTCTTCCGCGCCTCGGCGCACGCGTCATCCTCTG
>JAJYBT010000671.1 GCA_021778875.1 Acidobacteriota bacterium
TCTCTGCGAGTATGGATTCTTCTTCGATGATTTGTTCTTTAGCCGCTTCTTCGATTTCTGCTGGCTCCGGCTCGATCTCCAGCGCCACGTCCTCGCTGACTGGTTCGATCACGATTGACTCGATGCTGCGCGGCTCTGGCCGCTTGCCTTTGCCCAGCCACTCGGCTTTGTTGAGCAACACCGCGAGGCTCTTCGCTGCTGGCGTGACTTTGCGGGCGTACTCGTTCGCATCCATGCCTTTGGGGAACTGCACCCGGAAGCACTCGATACCTATGCCCAACAGCTCCTCGGCCAGCGCCGCGGCGGCCTTCTCTCCCGCCTCGTCGCGGTCGTAGGCGATGTACACGCGCTCTGTGCCGTGCTGCTGGAACGCACGGCGATGATCCTCTGTGAAGCCGTTGACGCCATAACTGGCCGTCACGTTGCGGAAGCCCGCGCACCAAAAGGTCAGCGCATCGATCAGCGCCTCGCACAGGATGATCTCTTTCGAGGCTTCGAGCGCCGCCTCGTTCCACACCCCGCGGTGCGCCCCGGGCAGATAGAGATGATCCGGCGTTCCTTCCCTCAGCCGTGGCGTGATCTTCCGCCCATACATCTCCACCACCGCGCCCGCCGCGTCGAAGACGGGGATCACAACGGAGCCGTTGAAGTGCTCATGCCCGCTCTCGCGATAGATGCCCAGCTCTTGCAGACGCCCGCGCATCTGGGCGCCGGCAGCGCGGTTCTTCGCCGGGAGCCGGTAGCCCAGCGTGCGGTTGGCGAAGCCCAGCTTGAAGTGCTCGATCATCTCCGGCGACTGAAGGCCGCGCGACTGGAGATACTTCAGCGCCTCCGGCGACTGCTTCAGCGTGTCGTGGTAGTAGTCCACCACCTGCAACATCAGCACCCGGTCGTCCGCCTCGCGCTCCACCGGCGCGGGCAGCTTGCGCACCGTGCTCTGTTTCACCGGCCTGTACTCGGACACGTCAGGGGAAGCGGCTAAGGGAAGATGGTCTGCTTTGAGCAACTCGACCGCATGGCGGAAGCTCACCCCCTCGGCCCGCATCACCCAGTCGATGGGCGAACCGCCCGCGTTGCACGCCCCCAGGCAGTGCCACAGGTTCTTCGACGGCGTGATAACCAGCGAGGGCGTCCGGTCGTCGTGGAAGGGGCATTTGCCGATCAGGTCCGCCCCGTGCCGCGTCAGCCTGATCCCCCGCGCCTCGGCCAGCCGTTCGACTGAGACCTCCCGCTTCAGCCGCTCCACCTCCAACTCCGGGATTCTCGCCATCGGGCCTCCTCTCCCAAAAAACCTGTCAAGAGGGTCTTGACCTTTTTTTCATACCCTCTCAGTGTAAGACACTATAGAGCATAATACTCTATAGTGGAAACAGGGAGACCCTTCTTTGCAGACGAACCACCATTACACTCAGGCCATGCCCACAAGGTCCAAGCTGAAGCTCAAGCCGGTCGATATGGGCGGGGAGTCTCTCGGTCAGCGCCTCGCTCGTCTGCGCAAGGAACGCGGATGGACACAGAAGCAGATTGCCGAGAGAACCGGCCTCATTCAGGAGTTGGTTTCCAACTACGAAACGGACAAGCTGCGTCTCAACGCCGACATGATCCTGCGCTTCGCCGAAGTCCTCGAAGTCTCCACCGATGAGCTGCTGCGGGGAAGCAAGAGCACCGGAACGGCGAAGAAGCAGCCCAGTATTAAACTCGTCCGCCGCATGGAGCAGATTGAAGAACTGCCGCTCTACGAACAGCGGGCTTTGCTAACCACGATTGATAAATTCCTGGCTGCGGCTCAGGATAGGTAGAAGGGATTTTTTGATGGCACCCGCAGCAACCAACCCGAAGCAAGAAGCTCACGAACTGATCGAGCGCCTGTCCGCCGGACAGGTTATCGCGGCTGTCGGCCTCTTCAAGGCCATGCTCGATCCCGTCTCCGCCGCCCTGGCCAACGCCCCCTTCGATGACGAGCCGGTCAGCGAAGAAGAGGCCCGCGACATCGCCGAGGCCCGTGCCGCCGTCGCACGCGGAGAAGCCGTCTCGAACGAAGATGTCCTGGCCGAGTTCGGCCTCAAGCCCGAAGATTTCGAGCGCATGGCACAGACCCCGCTCGAAGCTGAACCGCACCACCCTGGACAGTGAGCATGGACCGCAGGAAGATCGCCTGGCGCGACCAGGCCAAGGCCCAGCTTCGCGCCATCGACCAGCAGACTGCCTTACGCATTCTCCGCGCTCTGGCTCACTTCGCCGCCACCGGCGAGGGCGACGTGAAGCGCCTTCAGGACATCGAGCCGCCCGAGTTCCGGCTCCGCGTCGGCGACTACCGCCTCCGCTTCCATGACTACGGACAGACCCTCTACGTCACCGCCGTAAAACACCGCCGCGAAGCCTACCGATGAGCCGCCCTGCCCACTGACGCCCGCGTTTCCGCACGGAAACACTCCGGTTCCATCTGCAACCGCAAAAAACCACATCACGCCCTAAGCCGCGCTGTTTCTGCATGGTTCCATCTGCAACCGCCGCGGTTCCATACGCAACCCAACGAGGGATGGAGTGTCTACGTACATCCGGTGCGAAGCACCGCCGCGCATCCCGCAACCCCAACGGATGCCGGATCGAAGCCGGACACAACTCGAACTGAGCCGCACAGCGTACGGGTTGCATTCGATTTTGATCCGATGACGGGCGGCAACGCGGCCCCGCTAAGCCGTCAGGCTTAGGGATGGTGTCTTCTCTCCAACGCATCGCCGCGAGCGCCACGGATGCCCGCCACCGCCCCGGCGCTGCACGCTTCGCTACCGGACCGGAACTGCGCCGCCGCGCGGATCGCCGCCTGGCCGCGCCGCTGATGCCAGCCGGAAGCCGCCGTCGCCCTCGTCATGTGGAACATGAGAAAAGGGCATTTTTCTCATAGCTGAGAGCCAGCCGCAGCGAGGATGGCGGTCAAGGGCGCGCGCTCTTTGCGCGTTCATCGCAGCGAAGCGCAGACCCTTGACGGCCACCGCAGCGGAGGCTACGCGCGCCTTGGCCTGATCCCCGTTTTCCGCACAGAACCGAGTACGATTTTCGTATTCAGGAAGGTGCGGGGCGATGTCGAGGAGCAAGCATACGGAAGCGCAGATGATTGG
>JAJYBT010000007.1 GCA_021778875.1 Acidobacteriota bacterium
TTTCGCTGGTGCCTTCGCCGATGGTACAGAGTTTGACGTCGCGATAGAACTTTTCGGCGGGGTAGTCCTTGATGAAGCCATAGCCGCCGAAGAGCTGTACGGCCTCGTTACAGATGTGGACGGCGACTTCACTGGCGAAGAGTTTGGCCATGGCGGACTCTCGCGTGACCTTGCGTCCTGCGTCCTTGAGCACGGCGGCGCGCTGGGTGAGCAGGCGCGCGGCGTCGAGCTCGGTGGCCATGTCGGCGAGCTTCCACTGGATGCCCTGGAACTCGGCGATGGCTTTGCCGAACTGGCGGCGCTCTTTGACGTATTTGAGCGCGGCGTCGAGTGCGCCGCGGCCGATTCCGAGCGAGAGCGCGGCGATGGAGATGCGGCCGCCGTCGAGGACGCGCATGGCATCGACGAAGCCTTCGCCTTCAAGGCCAAGCAGATTTTCCGCGGGGATTTCGCAGTCTTCAAAGATGAGTTCGCTGGTGTCACTGGCGCGCAGGCCGAGCTTGTTTTCCTTCTTGCCGGGGCGGAAGCCCTTGGTGCCCTTTTCCACGATGAAGGCGGAGAGGCCATGCGTGCCTTTGCTCTTGTCGGTGACGGCGATGACGACGGTGGCGTCGGCGTAGTGGCCGTTGGTGATGAAGGTTTTGGTGCCATTGAGGATGTAGCGGTCGCCTTTGCGGACAGCTGTGGTGCGGGCGTTGCTTGCGTCGGACCCGGAGCCTGGCTCGGTGAGTCCCCAGGCGGCAATCCACTCGCCGGTGGCGAGGCGCGGAATGTATTTGCGCCGTTGTTCTTCTTTGCCGGCGAGGAAGATGTGGTTGGTGCCGAGGGAGTTGTGCGCGGCGACGGTGAGGCCGATGGAGCCGTCGACGGCGGAGAGTTCCTCGATGGCGAGGACGTAGTCCACGTAGCCGAGATCCGAGCCGCCGTACTCGGCGGGAAAGATGACGCCGAGCAGGCCCATGGCGCCGAGTTTTTTGATGACGGCGAGCGGGAACTCGCTGGCCTCGTCCCAGGCGAGGACGTTGGGCGCGATTTCGCGGGCGGCAAAGTCGCGAATTTCGTGGCGGAGTTGCTCCTGTTCTTCAGTGAGCACGAAGGGATACAAGCTTTCGATTGTTTCCAGCGCAACGGTCATGTGTACGCTCCTGTACGTCGAGAATGCGGCGCGTGAGGTTTTATGTTTGCAGGACTCCCGGGTTGAAGTGCGGTACGTGAGGATTGAGGGCGCAGGCTTCGAGGGCGGTGATGAGCACGTCGCGGGTTTTGGCCGGGTCGATGATGGCGTCGATCCAGAGGCGAGCGGCGCCGTAGCGCGGATCGGCCTGGGCATCGTAGGCGGCCTGGATTTCGTCGTGGAGCGCGGTGCGGTCGGCTGTGGTCAGGGTCTTGCCTTCGCGCTCAAGCTGGCGTGCGCGCACCTCGGCGAGCGTGTTGGCGGCGGAGGCTCCGCTCATGACGGCGTAGCGCGCGGTGGGCCAGGCGAAGAGAAAGCGGGGATCGTAGTTGCCGGCACCGAAGCTGCCGCCGATGATGACGGCGATTTTAGGCACGACGCTGGTGCTGACGGCGGAGACCATTTTTGCGCCGGCGCGGATGATGCCGGACCACTCGGCGTCCTTGCCGACCATGAAGCCGTTGACGTCATGGAGGAAGATGAGCGGCACGAGGTTCTGATTGCAGTCCATGATGAAGCGGGCGGCCTTTTGCGCGCTCTCGGTGTAGATGACGCCGCCGACCTCGATGCGTTTGGCTCCGGCAGCGGGGCCCATGGCGACGGTCTGCATCTGGTTGATTTTCTGGTTGGCGACGATGCCGACGGCATGGCCGCCGATGCGCGCATAGCCGCAGAGCACGGTGCGGCCGAAGTCGGCTTTGTATTCGTCGAAGCGGCTGCTGTCCACGATGCGCGCGATGACTTCGCGCATGTCATAAATGTTGCTTGCGCCGGGCGCGGGATTGAGCAGCGCGTAGACATCCTGAGCGGGATAGGCGGGTGCGTCGCGGCCGGTGTCGTATGCAATGCGGGAGAATGCGTGCGGCGCGGATGCGGCAGTGCGCTGGCCCATCTTCTCGACGAGGGAGCGCATGCGGGCGAGGCAGTGCTGGTCGTCGGGCTCCTTGAAGTCGACGGTGCCGGAGACTTCAGCGTGCATGGCCGCGCCGCCGAGCTCTTCAGCATCGGTGCGCTGGCCGATGGCGGCCTGCACGAGCGATGGGCCGGCGAGGAAGAGGCCGGAGCCCTCGGTCATGAGGACGGTGTCGGTCATGACGGGCAGATAAGCGCCGCCGGCCACGCACATGCCCATGATGGCGGTGATTTGCGGAATGCCGAGCGAGCTCATGACGGCGTTGTTGCGGAAGACGCGGCCGAAGTCGTCGGTGTCTGGAAAGACGTCTTCCTGGAGGGGGAGAAAGACGCCGGCGGAATCGACGAGATAGAGGGTGGGGATGCGGTTCTCAAGCGCGATGGTCTGAGCGCGGAGCACCTTTTTTGCCGTCATGGGGAAGAAGGCTCCGGCTTTGACGGTGGCATCGTTGGCGATGATCATGCAGAGGCGTCCGCAGACGCGGCCCAGGCCGGTGACGACGCCCGCGGCAGGCGCGCCGCCGTATTCGGTGTACATGCCGTGCGCGGCCCAGAGGCCGAGTTCAAGCAGCTCGGCGCCTTCGTCGAGGAGGAGCTTGAGGCGCTCGCGGACGGTGAGGCGGCCTTTGCTGTGCTGGGCATCAGCGGCTTTTGGGCCGCCGCCCAGGCGGATGCGATCGGATTCGGAGTGAAGCTGGGTCATCAGCGCCAGGAGCGCGTCGCGGTTGGCGCGGGCGCGGGTGGAGCCTGTGTCCAGCGTTGAGGGCAGCGTGTTTTCCGGTTGCAAAGCCTCCGCCATGTCGTCATCCACTGAAACCGCAGACTATAGCACCTTTAGCAGCCGGCGCGCATCCGGGCGACAGAAGGTGAGATGCAGGGAATGAGGAATGAGAGAGCTGACGAAGGAGCTTCCCCTTGCAATGCGGGGGATCTTTCAGGGGCTGAAGCCCCTTTATTGTTGGGGGGCTGCTTTCGGCACGGCTGAAGCCGTGCCCTGACACGAGGCCTGCCAGCGGCGCGCTTTTCCGCAAGCTGTGAAGTTGTGCCTGACACGTTGCGGCGACACAGGAGCTGAAAAGGCGATCCATGGCGGTCTGTATGTAATGGGTAAAGCCCTATCCTTCACAGGTTGGTTTTCATGCAGATGCCGGAAGGCCCTGAAGCAGCGCTGGCGATTGGGTGTGCTGCGAAAATGGTGCAACCTGCGCGCCGGCAGGGGGCATGCGCGGGGCCATTTCACGGCGTCGGAGTGTCATTAGAGATATGATGTTTGCAGGTAAATCCTTGCAGGAAGGTCCGTCGCGCAGGCAACTGTGACCACCGGGAGTTGTGACAATTGAAAGCGATTGAAGCCAGGAAGGTGGAGCTGTTTGATACAAGCCTTCGGGACGGGTTACAGCAGCCAAACCTTGAAATTTCAGTACCGGGGGCGGTAGGCCTTCTGCAGCGCATGTCCGCATTTGGCGTGCGGTATGCGGAGATTGGCTTTGCGGGCGCGAACCAGTTTGTGGGCGACCTGACGAGCGCGCTTTCTCTGGTGGATACGGGCGCGATTCAACTGGCGCTGTTTGGCAGGACGCGCGGGCGCGGCACCAGGGTGCAGGACTGGCCGGACGTGCAGTTCATTGTGCGCCACAAGGAGCGGATACCGGTTGCGGTGATTGTGGTGAAGTCGCGGCTGCTGGATGTGATGAAGTCGCTGGAGACCACGCCGGAAGAAAATCTGCTGATGGCCTACGAGACGGTCGAGTGCCTGCACGACAACGGGCTCAATGTGTTTGTGGATCTTGAGCACGCCATGGACGCGACGTGCGGGCGGCGAGAAAACGGCATTGAATGCGATGCGGATTTCAAGCTGCGCAGCCTGGAGTATTTTAACCAACTGACAGAGCAATGCGTGAACCAGAAAGTGAGCCGCATTGTGGTGTGCGACACGACGGGCGGCGCGAGCCCGGAAGAAGTGGCACAGGTGATTGGCGGGCTGACGCGCGCGTATCCGAATGCCGGGATAGGATTTCATGGGCACAAGGATCGCGGGCTGGGCGTGGCGAACACGCGGGCGGCGGTGCTGGCAGGCGCAGTGCAGGTGCAGGGCACGCTGCTGGGCACGGGCGAACGCTGCGGCAACGTGAATCTGACGACGGTGATTGGCGGCATGCAACTGCGGGGCGAGGCGGAGTTTGTTCCGGCCGAGTCGCTGGCGGGGCTCACGAGCCTGGCGCATTCTGCTTACGCGGCCTTCAGTCTTGAGGTGCCGCACGGCGCTCCCATCGTGGGCCCGGGGGCGTTTGGGACGTGGGCCGGGATGCATGGCAGCAGCGAGCGCAAGAATCCGGGGGCGTATCTCTGGTGCGACCCGGCGCGGGTTGGCGCCAATCCGACGATCGGTGTGAACAGCCTTTCTGGCAGAGCGAACGTCATTCTGCTGTCGGAGGCACTGGGCGTTGGGCTTGATTCCGTGCAGGCGCAGGCGCTGATGGACGCCAACCTGGCGATGATTGACGGCGGCGGCTTCACGGTGAGCGAGGTGTCGTTCAGGCTGGCCTGCATGAAGGTGCTGAAGACGCTGCACAATCGGTTCAGCGTAAAGGGATGGCGCGTTGTTGATGAGTCGGATGCGGCCGGGAACCGATGTGTGCAGGCGACGATGACGCTGCAGATCGGCGACCAGACGGTGACGACTACCGCCGAAGGCGCAGGCCCGGTGGATGCGCTGACCAAGGCGATGCGGCAGGAGTTGGAGAACTGGTATCCGGCACTGAAGCGGATGCGGCTGGGCACATTCAGCGTGACGGCGATTGACGTTTCTGCCCACGACTCGGCGGCGCACGTGCGCGTTACGGTGAGCTTCAACGCCGAGAGTCACGAGCCCTGGATTACGGCTGGCGTGAGCAGCGACATGAACCAGGCGGCGCTGATGGCGATTGTGGATGGGTTTCACTACTGGCTGCAGCAGTGCTCGGATGAGGCCGAGGCTGCCGAGGCGCAGGTGGCGCAACAGGCGTAAGGCAACACAGAACAACTTTTCTTATGCGGCTCTTTGTCGGGATTCCACTGGCGGAGGAGACGGGCGCGGCGCTGGCAGCCGTGGAAGCGCGGCTGCGCGCGAAGGCGCCGAGACTGCGCTGGTCGAAGCCGGAGTCGCGGCATATTACTCTGCAGTTTCTTGGTCAGGCGAGCACAGAGCAATATGAGGCTGTGAAAGCGCGGCTGAGCGAGGTGCATGCAGCGCCGGCGCCGATTCAACTTGAAAAGCTGAGCTGCTTTGAACGCACAGGCGTGCTGCACGTGGGCATCGAGTTGACGCCGCAGCTTGTTGCGCTGCAGCAGAGCGTGACAGGGGCGAGCCGGTTGTGCGGATTTGTGCCGGAGGCGCGCGCGTATCAGCCGCACATCACGCTGGCGCGCAGCCGGAGCAGCGAGGACAGGCGGAGAGTTGCAGAGCTGGCGAAGAGCGTCACGCGATCGCCGCGCTTGCCGCGCTTTGTGGCGCACGAGTTCGTGCTGTACGAGAGCTTTCCCGGACAGGCGGGCTCGCGCTACGAAGTGCGGGCGCGGTTTGCGCTGAGCGCAGGAAGCCGCTGAGTTCCCTCCAGTATGATTTGAGGTTGCAGAATGGGTTCCTTTGGGGGACTTCCGGTGACTCGATGACGATGTTTGCACCTGCTGAGCGCGACGGCACAGCGCAACTGCCCCGGACGATGGGGTTCTGGGATGTGCTGCTCTTCAATATCGCAACGGTGCTTGGGCCGCGCTGGATTGCGGCAGCAGGGCACAACGGAACATCGTCCATCAGCCTGTGGATCATTGCGGCAGTCTTTTTCTTTGTGCCCGGCGCGCTGGTCATCAACGAACTTTCGTCGCGCTTCCCAGTCGAGGGCGGGCTGTATGCGTGGTCGCGGGAAGCGTTTGGCGACTTTCACGGTTTTATTGCCGGGTGGACTTACTGGATTTACACGGTCTTCTATTTCCCGGGCCTGCTGTTGGCGAGCGCATCCATGGCCGCATACATCATGGGCGGACGCGGCGCGGCGCTGGCGCAGAACCGGCCATTTCTGCTGACGGTTTCGCTTTCACTGCTGCTGGTCGCGGTGATCTTGAACATCGTCGGGCTGAACGTCGGCAAGTGGCTGCAGAATGCGGGCGGTGTGGGAACGTATGTGCCTCTGCTGATGCTGGCGGGCATTGCGGCGATTGTGAGCTGGCGTTATGGCTCGGTGACGCACTTCACCGTGAAGAACATGCTGCCAGCGTGGAACTGGGACACGGTCAACTTCTGGTCGCAGATTGCGTTTGCATTCACCGGGCTGGAGCTGGTGTCTGCCATGAGCGAAGAGGTGCGCGATCCGCGCCGCACGCTGCCGCGGGCAGTGTTTGGCGCCGGAGCGCTGATTGCGCTGATGTATATTGGCGGAACTTTTGCGGTCCTCTCGCTGACGCCCGCGGCGGGTCTCGATCCGCAGAGCGGGGTGTTTCACGCGATCACGGTTGGATCCATCGCGCTGCGTGTTGGCTTTCTGGGCATCCTTGCCGCTGTGCTGGTGACGGTGGGCAACGCGGGCGGCGTGGGCAGCACGGTGGCCGGCATTGCGCGCGTGCCGTTTGTGGTGGGCATCGATCGCTATCTGCCTGCGGTGTTCGGGAAGATTCATCCTCGCTGGAAGACGCCGTATATTTCGATTCTCGTACAGGCCGCGGTGTCTGGAGCGATTCTGCTGGGAAGCCAGATCAACGAGACGACGCGCGGCGCGTATCAGTTCCTGATCGATGCGGCGATTATTCTCTACTTCATTCCATTTCTTTACATGTTTGCGGCGGTCATCAAGCTGGCGCGCCGCAAGGATCGCAGGGAGAACCAGCAGGCCGTGCTGGTGCCGGGCGGAGCGGCCGGTGTGTGGATCTGCGGCGGGCTGGGCTTTCTGGTCGTTCTGATGGGCATTCTTGTTTCGCTGGTGCCGCCGGGCGACTCGGCAGACAAGCTGGGCTTTGAGCTGAAGCTGGTTGGCGGCACAGTCGCATCGGTGCTGCTGGGGCTCATCCTTTACTGGCGTGGCGCGCGGGCGAAGAAGACGGAGCGGCAATAGCGCCGAAAAAACCAAGTTCTGCGCCTGGTACCCTGACCATGTGAATTTGTTGCTTCCCAGGTCTCAAAATCGAGGCCTGGGGCACTCAGAGTTCATGGTCATCAATACCAAATCCTGCGGTCGCAGGACTAGTCATAGCGGCCGAAGGCTTCGAGATGGTTTGCGTGCAGTTCGCGCCGCTCGACGGGCGAGGACAGAACTGTTGAGGTGGACGTGGCGCCCAGCGCGGAGAGCTTGTCAATGAGCGCTTCGAGGTGGCGGATGGAAACGACATTCGCTTCGATGACAAAAGACTCGTCGCCGGTGATGCGATGGCAGCGGCTTATCTCCGGGAGCTCCTTGATTGCGGTCACAGCGCGACTGACCTGCAAGTCTCCGCCGGGAATGGTGAGGCGCACCAGCACGCGAATGGGAAGGCCGAGTTTTGCGAGGTCGAGCGTGGCGTGATAGCCGGTGATGACGCCGGCTTCCTCCAGGCGGTGAACGCGCTCGGCGACGGCGGGCGTTGAGAGGCCAACCTTTCTGCCCAGTTCGGCGAACGACAGACGGGCGTTGTGCTGCAGGCATTCGAGAATCCGCCACGCAATCGCATCGAGCTCAACGACATTTGGAACCGTCTTATGGGTCACAGGCAAGCAATCCTTAAGCCGCTCTGCCATTATGCCTAATCTCATTAGGCTGTGGCGCATCATTTTCATCGAACCACACTTCACTGTGGCACGTGGTAAGCCTATCGTATCGCGTAGCCGGGAACACTTCCCTTCGTGTCCCCAATTGCGTTTCCGGCACAGGAGGTTCAGACATGAGCGCTTCCCTGCACTCTGCACCCAGTTCCCTTTTGTCACATGCGGTGGATTTTCTGCCGCTGAAGGGGACCGACCACGTGGAGTTCTACGTTGGCAATGCGCGCCAGGCCGCGTACTTTTACCGGGCGGCGTTTGGCATGCAACTCGTGGCTTATGCAGGACCCGAGACCGGCCAGCGCGATCGGGCCTCGTATGTGGTGCAGCAGGGCAAGATTCGTTTTGTTCTGACCACGTCGCTGCGCAGAAGCGATGCCATTGCGGGGCACGTGCATACGCATGGCGACGGCGTTCGCGCGGTGGCGCTGTGGGTGGACGACGCGCGCCGGGCATGGCGCGAGACAACGAGCCGCGGCGCGGTGAGCGCTGCCGAGCCGCGTGTGTTGCAGGACGAGCATGGCGAGGTTGTGCTGTCGAGCATCCGTGCGTACGGCGACACGATTCATACGTTTGTTGAGCGCGGCAACTATGCGGGCGCATTTCTGCCGGGCTTTCGCGCAGTTGAGCATGACACGGTGGCGCGACCGGTGGGCCTGCTGCACATTGATCACATGGTGGGCAATGTGGGCTGGCATGAGATGGACGAGTGGGTGAAGTTCTACGCCGACGTGATGGGATTCACGCTGTATCAGCACTTTGATGACAAGGACATTTCGACCGAGTACTCGGCGCTGATGTCGAAGGTGATGGCCAATGGCAACGGATACGTGAAGTTCCCTATCAATGAGCCGGCGGAGGGCAAGCGGCGGTCGCAGGTGGAGGAATTTCTGGACTTCTATGCCGGCCCGGGAGTGCAACACATTGCGCTTGCGACCGATGACATTCTGCACACGGTGAGCCGGCTGCAGGAGCAGGGCGTGGAGTTTCTGCGCGTGCCGCACACCTATTACAGAGAGCTGCAGCAGCGTGTGGGGGCGATTGACGAGCCGGTTGACGAGCTGGAAAAGCTGGGCATCCTGGTGGACCGTGATGATGAAGGATACATGCTGCAGATTTTTACGCGGCCCGTGGAGGATCGGCCGACGCTGTTCTTTGAAATCATTCAGCGCAAGGGCAGCCGCAGCTTTGGCAAGGGAAACTTCAAGGCGCTGTTCGAAGCCATCGAACGCGAACAGCAGGCGCGCGGGAATCTGTAGCCGCGCACGTGGAGGATGCCATGAGTACCGCAGTTCATTCAGCGGCCGCGCCGTACATTATTGAGCAGGACTACGCGGGCTATACGGAGGAGCAGCACGCTGTGTGGGCGGAGCTTGTGGGGCGCGTGCTGCCCGAGCTGCAACAACATGCGGCGCGGGAATATCTGGAGGGGCTGGAGATTATCGGACTGCGGCGGGAGCGGCTGCCGGAGCTGGCGGCGATCAGCGCGCGCCTCAAGCCGCGAACAGGCTGGAGTTCAACGCCGGTGAGCGGTTTTCTGCCGGCGCCCGCGTTTTTTGAGATGCTTGCGACGCGGCGCTTTCCGACGACGACGTGGCTGCGCAGCCGGGAGTCGCTCGAATACACGCCGGAGCCGGACATTTTTCACGATGTGTTCGGGCATGTGCCGATGCATGCGCACGCGCTGTTTGCGGACTTCCTTGAGCACTACGGGCGCGTGTGCGCGTCGGTCACGGACGGTGGAGTGCTGGAAAAGCTGGGGCGTCTCTTCTGGTACACGGTGGAGTTTGGCGTGATACGGCAACGGGGCGAGATCAAGGTGTATGGCAGCGGACTGATCAGCTCACATGGCGAATGCCGGAATGTGATTGACGGCCATTGCGCGATTCGCGATTTCAGGCTGGATGAAGTGGTGAACACGCCGGTGAAGGTGGATGAGCTGCACAAGCTGCTGTTTGCCGTGAGCAGCTTTGACGAGATTTACGATGCGATGCACGAGGCGGAGCGGCGCGCGATGCGCAATGAACTGTGAAGAGGGGGATGGATGGCTGCTGAGATTGCGTACCAGAGCGGGTTTGGCAACGAGTTTGCGATAGAGGCGGTGGCAGGCGGGTTGCCGGTGGGGCAGAATGCGCCGCAGAAACATGCTCTTGGCTTGTATACCGAGCAGTTCAGTGGCACACCGTTTACCACGCCGCGGGCGACGAATCGCCGCACCTGGACGTATCGGATTCGTCCGTCGGTCACGCACCGCCCTTACGAAGAGATTTCAGCGCGGCTGATGCGCAGCGGGCCATTCACTGCGATTCCGACGACGCCGAATCAACTGCGCTGGGACCCGCTGCCGCTGCCCGCGGAGGCAACGGACTTTGTGGACGGCATCGTGACGCTGGGCGGCAATGGCGATCCGGCCATGCAGGCAGGCGTCGCGATTCACTTGTATGCCGCGAACGCCTCGATGCACGACCGCTTCTTTTATAGCGCGGATGGGGAGTTTCTGATTGTTCCGCAAATGGGGACGCTGCGCTTTCATACTGAGCTGGGCATTCTTGATGCCGCTCCCGGCGAGATCTGCGTGATTCCGCGCGGCGTGAAGTTTCGCGTTGTGCTGAAGGAGAAGCATGCGCGCGGATATATCTGCGAGAACTATGGGCTGCCGTTCCGGCTGCCGGAGCTTGGAGCCATTGGTGCGAATGGACTGGCGAATGCGCGCGACTTCAAGAGCCCGGTGGCGGCGTACGAGGATCGCGATGGGGAGTTTCGTATCACCGCGAAGTTTCTGGGCAGGCTGTGGGATGCGGCGATTGACCACTCGCCGCTGGATGTGGTGGCGTGGCACGGCAACTACGCGCCGTACAAATATGACCTGGCGCTATTCAACTGCATCAATACAGTTTCGTTCGATCATCCGGACCCGTCGATTTACACCGTGCTGAGCTCTCCCTCGGCGATAGCAGGCACGGCCAACTGCGACTTTGCAATATTTCCTCCGCGCTGGATGGTTGCCGAGCACACGTTCAGGCCGCCGTGGTTTCATCGCAACCTGATGAACGAATTCATGGGCCTGGTGTTTGGCGCGTATGACGCGAAGGCGGAGGGCTTTGTGCCGGGCGGCGCGAGCCTGCACAACTGCATGGCCGGGCACGGCCCGGACGCAGAGACGTTTGAGCGCGCGAGCGAGGCGGAACTGAAGCCGCAGTATCTGGCCAACACGCTGGCGTTCATGTTTGAGACGCAACTTGTGGTGCGTCCCACGGAGTTTGCGATGGAAACCAAAATCCTGCAGCACGAGTACTTCGAATGCTGGCAGGGACTGAAGAAGCGCTTTGTGCCGCCGGCAGGCGCAAAGCGAGTACGCGGATGAACGCAATCCGCAGTCTGCTGGCCGACCTGATTGACTATGCTGGCCTGTACCCGCCGGCAGCGCTGGACATGCGCTCAGCGGTGCGGAATTACGTGAGTTACAGCCAGGGCGAACATGCAGAGGCGCTGGGACGCTTTGTTGTGAACATGAATCGGCTGGGCGAGCTGCGCGAGGCGGCGGGTGCCTCACTTGGCGCGATGCGGTTGAGCGTGATTGCCGCGTCGGTGGACGACTGCTCATCGCTGACGCAATGCGTGCATGACGGGCTGCGGATTGATGCGGTTGAGTTCAAAACAGTTCGCCCATCCGAGATCAAACACCTGAGCGCATGTGTTCCCGCGGGCATAACGGCGTTCTTTGAAGTGCCGGCCGGCGGCGAAATGCGAGTGGCGCTTGAGGCAATTGCAGAAGCCGGCGCGTGCGCGAAGCTGCGCATGGGCGGCGTGGTTGCGGAGGCATTTCCAGGCACGCAGGCAGTGGCGGATGCGCTGCAGGCGCTTGCCGCGCGGCGTATTGCCTTCAAGGCGACGGCAGGGCTGCATCATGCGATTCGCTCGCGTCACGCGTTTACGCTGGAGCCGGGCGGGGCCGCGGGAATGATGCATGGGTTTGTGAATCTGTGCTGCGCGGCGGCGCTGATACACTGCGGCGGAGAGGCCGACGAAGCGCGGCGCGTGCTGGACGAAGAAGACGCCGGTGCGTGGCGCGTTACCGCGGATGGGATTGGCTGGCGCAGCCTGGAGTGGAGCGCGGAAGAGCTGCGCGCGGTGCGCCGCGAGTTCTTCCTCAGTTTCGGGTCCTGTTCGTTTGAAGAGCCGATGCACGATCTGGAGGCGCTGGGATGGCTGTGAGCAGAAAAAGCTGGGTTGCCTCGGCCAACGATCCCGCGTCTGACTTTCCCATTCAGAATCTGCCCTACGGTGTGTTTCTCTATCAAGAAGAGAGGCGCATTGGCGTTGCGATTGGCGACCGGATTCTGGATCTGCGTGCGTGCGCGCGGGCGGGTTTGCTGGCGGGGCTGGCGGAAGAGATTGTCGCGGCGTGCGGAGCCGAGTTGCTGAATCCGCTGATGTCTCTTGGGCGCGGCGCGTGGCATGCGCTGCGCATGCGGATCACTGAACTGCTGGACGCGGAAGAGGCAAGCAAGCCGATGCAGGGCCGGGTGGAGCCGCTGCTGACGCCGATGCGCGAGGCGGTGATGCAGCTTCCGGCGCAGATTGGCGACTATACGGATTTCTACGCTTCGATTCATCACGCCACGCGGGTTGGCAGGCTGTTCCGCCCGGACAACCCGCTGCTGCCGAATTACAAGTATGTTCCCATCGGCTATCACGGCCGCGCGTCATCGATTGCGGTGAGCGGTGAGGAGATTCGCAGGCCGTGCGGGCAGACAAAACCGCCAGCGGGCGAACCGATTTTTGGACCGACAAGATCTCTGGACTACGAGCTGGAGGTTGGCGTGTTTGTGGGCCCGGGCAATGCGCTGGGGCGGAGCATTCCGATTGCGGAAGCCGAGGAGCACGTCTTTGGTCTGTGCCTGGTGAATGACTGGTCAGCGCGCGACGTGCAGGCATGGGAATACCAGCCGCTGGGCCCATTTTTGGCGAAGAATTTTGCTACGACGATTTCGCCCTGGATTGTGCCGATGGAGGCGCTGGCTCCCTACCGGGTGCGCGGGCCGGAACGCGCGACGAACGACCCGGCGCCGCTGGCGCACCTGCGCTCGCCGTCAGCGGAGACGGATGGCATCGACCTGACGCTGCAGGTTTATCTCGAATCGCAGCAGATGCGGCAGACGGGCGCGGCGCCGATGCTGCTGAGCACGGGCAATCTGCGCGAGCTGTACTGGAGCATCGTGCAACTGGTGACGCACCACGCAAGCAACGGGTGCAATTTGCGGCCCGGCGATCTGCTGGCCACGGGAACCGTCTCCGGCGCCGCGACTGGATCAGAGGGTTGCCTGCTGGAGAAGACGCGCGAGCAGGGGCCGATTGCGCTGCCCGGCGGGGAGCAGCGCACCTTCCTCGAAGACGGCGACCGGGTGACGTTCCGCGCTCATGCGCAGAGGGCCGGGATGCCGCGAATCGGATTTGGCGAGTGCGCGGGAGTGGTTGCCGCAGCCGGACCGGAACGGCAGGAAAGCTCGAGATCAGCCTCGGCTTTCTAGCCGGGATAGGCTCCCGTAATGTAGCCCTCGAGCGCTTGAATTGCCTTTTCCTGGCCTGAGATCACCCACCGTACCAGGTCGCCGATGGAGACGACGCCTACGACGGTGTCTCCCTCCAGCACGGGGAGATGGCGAAAATCGTGCTGCGTCATCAAGGCCATGCATTCATCCACCGTGTGCCGCGAGCTGACGAAAATAACCGGGCTGGTCATGATCTGGCTGACGAGTGTTTCTTTGGAGGGGTGTCCCATCAGGACGCCTTTGCGGGCGTAGTCGCGCTCTGACAGGATGCCGACCAGGCGGCCATTGGACAGTACAAGCAAGGCGCCAATGCCGTACAAGGCCAGCTTCTCGATTGCCTCATAGACGGACTGCTCGGGCGCTATGGAGAGGACTTGGTTCTGAGCCTTGCTCTTGAGCACCATTCCAATCGTGTCGGTAATCTTCATCGGACCCTCCTGGCTCTGAGCGACCGCCTGCCTTCGCGTACATCCCATCCCGGGCAGGTTTCGCCGTTGTGGAACAGCAGTGTATCCCGGCCCGCGCGGACCTGTCGCATCGGCTCCGGCTTGTGTGAGCCTGCTCGCATTTGCCGGGCCGGCGAACCGTCCACGGCGCTGACGAACTTCTCCCGCTGGGGCATGAAGTCAATACTATAGCCCATCTTGATTCCGCTCGAACAGTGCAGAGAAGGATAAAGCGAGTGAGGGCGCGGAAGCGGAGCCGCGGCTTGTGCAGGATTGCCGGGTCGCGCGGTATGCCGGAGCAAGCGGGAGTTTGCGCTTGCCCGCCTTTGCCTGTGGCCCATATGCTTGTCCAGCACTGACGAAAAGTATCCATGGGCGCGCGTTCCCAGCGTGACATCGAGCGAGGTCAATCAGGAGAATGAACAAGCGGGAGTTTCTGAAGGCATCGGGAGTATTTGTGACCGGGAGCATGTTGTCCCAGTTTGGGGGCGCTGAGCCGCCGGCCGAGCATCGCACCAATTGGGCAGGCAACCTGACCTACAGCACGGACAGCCTGTACACGCCGGCGACGGTGGAAGAGGTGCAGCGCATGGTGAAGAGCTGCGACCGTCTGCGCGCGCTGGGCTCGCGCCACTCGTTCAACACGATTGCCGACAGCAGGCATCACCAGATTTCGCTGAAGGGCCTGGGCGAGATGACGCTGGACGAGAAGGCGCGCACGGTGACGATTGGCGGAGGCGTGACGTATGGCGTGCTTTCGCCGTGGCTGGATGCGAAGGGATACGCGCTGCACAACCTGGCCTCGCTGCCACATATCTCTGTGGCGGGGGCGATTGCCACGGCGACGCACGGATCGGGCATTCACAATGGCAATCTGGCCACGGCTGTGGAGGCGCTGGAGATGGTCACGGCCGATGGGCAGCTTGTGCGTGTGTCGCGGGCCAAGGATGGGGACGAGTTCCTGGGCTCAGTGGTGGCGCTTGGCTCGCTGGGCGTTGTGACGCGCGTGACGCTCCATATGCAGCCCACCTATCAGGTGGCGCAGTCGGTGTATCTGAATCTCTCCTTCGATCATCTGGAGAAGCATCTGGACGAGATCTTCTCAAGCGGCTACAGCGTGAGCCTGTTTACCGACTGGCAGAATA
>JAJYBT010000672.1 GCA_021778875.1 Acidobacteriota bacterium
TCTCGCCGATATACTCGTGCAGCTTTTTGATCCGCCCGGCGTCCTTGTTGATCTTGTCCACGTTGAAGATGTTGATGATGGCCGCACCACCGAACAGGTCACCGCCGGCGCCGCGAATGCCGCGTCCCTGATCCCATGTCTCGCCCGTCACCAGCACCGGTGGGATCGCGGCGAATTCCTGGATGCCGCGGAAGACGTATTTGGCACCCGTGGGCTGGAAGTCGCCGATCAGCTTCTCGTAGATCGTCGTGTTCGGCGCGAGCACGAAGAAATGGCGGGAGCGACCGGACAGGGTCAGATAGGCGATGAACGCCCCCATCAGCCGCGTCTTGCCGACGCCAGTGGCGAGCGCGAAGCAGAGCGAGGGGAAGTCGCGCTCGAACTCTTCCACACTCGGCCAGGCGCTGCGGATAGCGTCGAGCGCCGCGGCGACATCGCGGTCCTTGCCGAGAGTGATGCGGCCGAGCACGTCGGCGAGAATACCGAGCGCCTCTTCCTGCGGCCGGCGCAGAGAGAGGCGGGCGGTAATCTGGCGCAGCAGCCGGTCCTCGCTCACTTGCCCGCCCCCTTGGCGTCCAATGTCGCGAACAACGACGGTTCGGCGCCGCTCCCAGCACGCTTGCGGCGCTTGGGGGCAGCGGGTTCGGACGTAGTCTGCGCAGACGCTTCGTCCGGCACCGGCGGCGCTTCAGCGATGCGCAGGCTGTAATCGTCGCGCCCCCATTCGCAGCGGGTGAGCACGGCCTGCGGGATTTTCTTCACCGTCAGGTTGTCGAAGGCATCGGCGCGGGCATTGAACGCCTTGCAGCAGATCAGCAGCGTGCGCTCCGGCCCCACGTCTTCCGAAATGGCTCGGAGCTGATCGTGCGTGAGGTTCGCCGTGGTGACGAAGATGAAGTCCCGTTCCGAGGAGTGCCCATGCCGCCAGTACTCCGCCGGGTCCCGGCTCGGGGCATAGGTGAAGCCCATGTGCTTGCACATCGCCTCGGCCAGCATGGCGGCGTTGTAGTCACGGGCGATGACCCAGTTGCCCCAGCGGTCCTTCTCCAGCAGCGAGGGCGCGAGCCGGTAGTAGCGGAACCCACCGCCGCCATTCCACTCCACCGCCTCGGTGATGCCGCCCTTGTCGTCGCCGTCGATGACTTTTTTCAGGCGGGGGATGATGTGCGTGTGGCAGTGCTCGCCGAGTTCAATCATGATCCACCATCGACCCATCTTGTGGGCGACCGCGCCTGTCGTGCCCGAACCGGCAAATGAATCCAAAACGATGTCGCCAGCGGACGTAGCGATTTCGATAATTCGTCTCATGAGTCCTTCCGGTTTTGGCGTGTCGAAGATATCGTCGCCAAACAGGTCGATAATTTCCTTCTTGGCAGCTTGATTGTCACTTGCAAACGACGCGTCCCACCACGTCATCGGGACCAACCCACTTTCCTCTCCTTCGTACTGCTTTATGCGCGGCCTTCCCGCCCCCCCATTTGGGAAATATACGCGACCATCCGCCAGATATTGCCTGAATACAGGTTCAGTCGCCGCCCAGCACCTGCCTCGTGGCGGTCTCACAATGCTCCCGGAAGGCGTCTGGATGTCATACATTTGGTTGGCCCGATATCCTTGAGCACTAAATGGAATCGAGCGCCACGGACCTTTTGGGTCATTGTCCGGATTCGAAGAGCCTCCGGCGTCGTTCAGCCTGTTCCGGACTTCCCTCCACCGCTGGGGCCCGGCTGGGGCGTAAACGAGGATGTGGTCGTGGGCCGAACCAATTGCCGCACGATTCTCCCGTGATGTACGCTTCTGCCACACGATGTTTGCGATAAACGCACTGCGGCCAAAAGTCTCATCAAGCAAAACCTTGAGATAGTGCGCCTCATTGTCATCAATGGTGATCCAGAGCGAACCTTCCTCGGACAACAGCTTCGCGATAATCTCGAGGCGATCCCGCATGAGGGACAACCAAAGTGAGTGCTCGATACCGTCATCGTAATGATCAAAAGCACTGCCGGTGTTGTACGGCGGGTCGATGAACACGCATTTGACCTTGCCGGAGAACTCCGCCTCCAGTGCCTTCAGAGCAAGCAGGTTATCTCCGAAGATCAACCTATTGTCGAAGATGTCGCCGTCGCTGCGCATGCGCGCATAGGACTTCTCGGCATCCTCCAGCAAGATGCGCGGCTCCAGCTTCGGCCGGTCCCCCTTCCCGATCCAGGTCAGCTCCAGTCGAGGCTTTTCCCCGCTCACGCAACCTCCCACCGCATTGTAAGCACCGGCTCGATCATGGGCTGGATCGCCAAGCTTGCCTGCACTTGGTCCAGAATCTCCTCGATCTCCTGCCGCAAGGCGCGCTTGCGCTCGAACCGGGCCAGCATCAGATCATCCCGCCGCGCTTCCAGCTTCTTGATCGCGCGCTGTTCCTCCACCTTTGCCGCGACCGGCAGCCCGGCATTGGCGCGGAGTGCCTTGCGGCGCGCCTTCACCTCGGCCTCCAGCGACCTGATCTCGGCGTCCGCCGCCCGTTCCATGTCGTCAGCATAGGCGTCGAGCTTGCCGGTCTCCTGCTCCATCCAGGCCGCATTGGCCATCTCAGCCTCGGCCAGCCGCCGCGCCCGCAGCACCGCCTCGGCTGCGTCCAGCGCAGCCTCGGGCGGCGCCAACCCGACCGCCAGATGCTGGGTGCCGGGAACCAGGAACAGCCGGTCGATCGCCTCCTCGTCCACCACTGCCCCGGCATCGGTCACGGCGGCGAGCACCAGGTGCGTGGTGGCCTCGCCCGCCGCCTTCACAGTCAGGCGTGCTACCCGGAGCCAGCCGGCCTGCCCGGCCAGCGCCTCCACCCGCGCCAGCCGGCCGCCGGGATAGGCGGCAATCTCGAACCGCACCGTCGCCAGCGGCAATGCCCTGCCCCGCGCAGCCGCGGCGATGGTGCTGGCCAGGTTGCCTTCGGCGAGGCGAAAGAATTGCCAATTCTGCTCGTCGGCGAGCGGCCACTCCGTCGTCCACGTCTTGCCGTCATGATCGAACCGGCGCGGCGCATCGGGGTGAAACCGCGCCTCCGGCAACTCCGCTCGGGCAAGCGTCAGCAGGCGCTGCTCGAAGGCCCCCATCACCTCGGACAAT
>JAJYBT010000673.1 GCA_021778875.1 Acidobacteriota bacterium
TGAATGTGAAAGTCTTCTGGGTAGGACGTGAGGCCTAGCGCAAGATTCCGAACAGCCTCAGCAGACAAGCCAGTCTCAGCTTCGTATTCACGCTTGAACGGCCCTCCCGCATACGCTGACCAGTACTCCGGCAGCCGGGCCAGCACAGGTTGCTTCTGCATTGTCTTGGCCTGCTTTTGTGCCTCATTGAAGTCGTCTTGCAGAGACTTGACCAGATCAGTTGGGTCAGTGCCAATCTTTCTGGCGTAGACCTCATAGAGCGGAGGATGTTTCTTGATGCGCTCGTAGCGCAGCGGCTGGGTGATCGTTGGATCGTCCACCTCGGAGTGGCCATGCCGGCGATACCCGATGAGGTCCACAACCACATCAGTGTGGAAGGTATGCCGATACTCCGCTGCCAGCGCCGCAATACGGACCACCGCATCAGGGTCCTCGGCATTCACATGGAAAATAGGAACCGGAAGGCGCTTGGCAATATCCGTGGAGAAGCGCGTTGAGTTGGACTCTTCCGGCTCGGCGGTGAACCCGATCAAGTTATTTACAACGATCTGAATGGTGCCGCCCACCGAGTAGCCATCGATCGCGCCAAGGTTCAATGTTTCTGCCCAGATGCCCTGCCCGGCAAAAGCGGCGTCGCCGTGGATCAGCACCGGCAGTACTCGACTCGCGCCGTCTGCGCCATAGCGCACCTGTCGGGCCTTCGCGCGGCCCATTGCAATCGGATCCACTGCTTCCAGGTGGCTCGGGTTCGAAACAAGATGCAGCGAGACAGTTTCGCCGTTACGCGCCTGGTATGTGCCTGTTGCGCCAACGTGGTATTTCACGTCGCCACCGCCCAGAATGCTGCGCGGATCTACGTCTTCAAACTTTGAGAAGATATCTGCCGCTGACTTCCCGAAAGTGTTAACCATGACGTTCAAACGTCCGCGATGGCTCATGCCCAGGACTGAACGCTGCGCGCCAAACTCTGCTGCGCGGTTCAGCAATTCATCGAGAAATGGGATCAGGGACGTGACGCCTTCGAGCGAAAAACGCTTCGTTCCGAGATAGCGCGACTGAATGACCTGTTCAAACACATCCGCCCGAACAAGTCTCTCCAAGATGCGCTGTTTGTTGGCTTCGTCGACGGCCAGCGGATCCGCTTCCAGGCGCTCGGCAATCCAAGCACGGCGCTCAGCCGACGGGATATGCATGAACTCGGCTCCCACAGTGCCGCTGTAGCAGCGACGTGCCTCTTCGGCGTCCGGGCCCGTGAGGTTGAGTTCCGGGACCTCTACAGGCTCCAGGTACTGACGGAGCGGGTCGAGTTGCGCCTGTAAATATCCCCAACGGCGAAAAGCATCAAAAATCTGCTCGCGGGAGAGCGCTTGCTGAGAGGAGGGCTTGGACGATCGACCAGCGGGCCTTGTTGTGCTCATATCCTTTTCGATGCTGAAGCGCAAAAAATGCGCCCGAGGACGAACGGGCGCGCGCTGCACCGCACTTCTCAGTTTACCGCGTTGTTCAATCCGGCGCAGAAATAGGCGATGGTGCAGCACCCCGCGTCTCGGGATTGAAACACGGGGGCGGGGTGGAGGCGACTTATCTAAATCCGCCTGAAACTGCGATCGTCTCGCCGGTTACCCAGCGGGCATCGTCCGATGCTAGAAATACAGCAGCCGGAGCAATATCTGCGGGCTGACCGAGGCGTCCGAGCGGAGTCTGCGCGACTGTAGCCGCCGCAGAGTCACCATCATGGAATCCCGCAGCTTCAACGCCCTCGGTTACGGTGAGCCCCGGATTGATGGAGTTAACGCGGATCTTCTTCGGACCCAACTCCTTGGCGAGCACACCGGTTACCGCATCCACTGCACTCTTGGTCGCGGAATAGACCACCGACGCCGGAGGAGTCAGCCGACTTACCACCGAACCGATATTGATCACGCTTCCACCCCCATCGCCGAAGTGCTTCGCCGCCTCCTGCGTGGCCAGGATCAGGCCGAGAACGTTCGTGTCAAACTGTTTACGGAAGTCGCTTTCTGTCACTGCTTCCAGCGGCGTGAACTTGTAGACGCCAGCGTTATTCACGAGTACATCGAGCTTCCCGAAGGCCTTCTTCGTCTCTGCGAAGATGCGCTGTACGTCAGCGGTATTTGCGACATTAACCTGCAATGCAACGGCCTTGCCGCCTTTGGCCGCTATGTCGGCAACAACTTTGTCTGCGCCCTGCCTGCTGCTTGCGTAGTTAACGACAACGGAAGCTCCCTGCGCGGCCAGCGCCTTAGCGATCTCTGCACCGATGCCCTTGGATGCGCCTGTAACCACCGCCACCTTATTCGCCAGTCTGCTCATTTTCCAATCTCCTTTGAATCGTCGTGCTTATTCGACAGTTCGACAACTGTCGAATTGATGAGCGCGTACTTCCCGAGGGTTCATCTTTTTCTGTGGATATTCCTTGCCCTCACAACTCACCGAGGTAAGCCCGATAAGCCTCGAGCACTTCCCGGCGCAAGGTCATGCGCGCGTATTTACCTTCGCGGGTCACCTCGATGAGCCCTGCCATCTCAAGTTCCTTCATGTGGTGCGACAAGGTTGCAGCACTGATCGGCTGGAGTTCGCGTAGATCTGCGCAGGCCATGCACCGGCAGCTGCCAATCTGTTTCAGGATTTCAACACGACGCGGATCGGCGAGCGCCCTGGCGATCAGTTGTGCCCGGCGCTGTGTCAGCTTCTTGCTCTTTGCTGCCATCCTTCTGTCCCCGCAGCCATATTCGCACATCACGCAAGAGGCCCGGCGCCGTTGCGGCCGCCGGGCCCGACTTGAGTTTCAAAGCGTGCCTATTGAGTGATCTTCAGCATCACCACGCCATGCTTTGGAACGACGACGGAATAGACACCATTCGTTGCCGTCACGTCTTTGTGCGCCCAAAGATCGCGCAGTTTAGCATTCGGCCCAAAGCCCAACGTTGAGAGCCGCAAAGTGATCCGCCGCGGAGTGAACGCTCGGTTGAACAAGCCCACCGCCTTGGCGCCCCCGCTGAGCGGCTTGGCCCAGATTTCCTCCGGCCCCTGCGCCCAGACACGATCGCCCTCCTTGCCGAGTTTGTCCTGGTCGACTGCAATCACCTCG
>JAJYBT010000674.1 GCA_021778875.1 Acidobacteriota bacterium
AATGTCCCATTGCACTGATTGAACAGCGCAAAGAACCACAGGAGCGGCGATCCGGCGAGTAGTGGATGATTTCGAGCCGCGGCCAGCCCGGCCGTTGACTCAATGAACGGTGCCAGAAAATATGCGGAGAGAAACGAACCGAAGGCTGCGAGCTGAAAAAGCGCCGAAAGGCGAAGAAAGAGCCGGCGCGGAAGCAGGTACGCAGTCAACCCCTGAAGCGTGAGTACGGAGCAGTAGAGGAAAGTGCTGGCAGCAATAATCGTGAACCAATATGCTCCCAGAAAGCGAAGAAATGCTATCGAGCCACCGGGTGCGGCGAAGACCAACGACCACGCCACACTAGAAGCAATATTTAGGCACACGATGGCCAGCCCAAGTAGAACCCCTGAAGCCGCTATCTTGGCCATTAGGATGGCTTGCGGTCTCACCGGCAAGGGCCCAAGCACCATGGCATCGCGCCGGTCGGGAAACGTGTTGTCCCAGGTAAGTACAGAGATAAGCCCGATGACAAGCAACATGTTGGATATTGCTGACTGCTCTGCGTGCCATGCGTAGGTTGGAGGCGGCGGAAACCAAAGCGTACCGAGCGCTCGGAGCAGCGAGAACAAGATGAGTATCCCGGCAAATTGCCCCAGAAAGCTCGGGATATCGGCCTCGATCGACAGCGCTTCAAGGTCAACAACACGCAATAGAAACTGGCGGTACAGCACGCGGAACTCGGGCGGAAGGTGATCCAGTGCCTTGCGGATTGCCTTACGCATGGATTAAATCCGCAATCTGCCGGCCAATCGCCTGAGTATCCTGCTCAACCGCAAGCTGGGAGAAGATCGCCTCCAGCGTGGGCAGCTCCATCAAGGAACGCAGGCGTTCGATGGAGTCATCGGCAACGATCTTGCCGTGGTGGAGGATCACGATGCGTGTGCTGATGCGTTCGACCGTATCGAGTTCATGCGAGCTGAACAGCACCACCTTGCCGCGCGCCGCCAACTCCTGAATCAGGCTGCGCAGGACGAGCGCTGACCCTACGTCGAGTCCGGAGAAAGGTTCGTCGAGCAGGACCAGATCGGGATTGTGCAGGAGCGCGGCTGCGATGAGGACTTTCTGGCGCATACCTTTCGAGTAGCCGGAGATGGATGCGTGGCGGTCGTCGTAGAGCGAAAGCAGACTGAGCAGCCCATCAATGCGATTCGAGGATTCACGCGCCGGCAGATCGCGGAGCTGCGCCACCATCGTCAGGTATTCCACCCCTGAGAGATGGTTGTAGAGGTACGGCTCCTCCGGGACGTAGCCCATGCGCCGCTTATAAGCGATCATGTCATGCTGAATGGGTTGGCCCTGAAAGAGGATCTGGCCCGAGGTCATCTCAATGAGGCCAGTGATCATTTTCATTGTGGTGGACTTACCGGAACCATTTGGCCCAAGGTAGCCGGTAACTTCACCGGGACGGGCGGAGAAGCTTACATCGTCCACTGCGGGGATGCCGGAGAAGTGTTTGGAGACACCGCGAAGTTCAAGCATGATTCACCTGCCCGAAATCGAGTGCCTCTAACTATACAGCATAACTTCAAGGTATAACTTCGGGGGACATATAACCGCCGATGTATTAGCGGCTTCGTGTCAAGGGCGTTCCCGCAATGTTGAGGCGGACGCGATAGATGCTGCTGCTGGCGGTGATGTAGAGCGTCTTGCGGTCGGCTCCGCCCCAGGCTACGTTGGCTGTTCGTTCCGGCATGACGATCGTGCCCAGATGCTTGCCCTCGGGTGAAAGGATCCACACGCCGCCGGGGCCTGCGCTGTAGATGTTCCCCTGCACGTCCACCTTCATGCCATCCGGGCTGCCGGGGCGCGGGTCCGATGTGGCGTCGCAGAGGAGCTTCGCATCCGTCAGGGTGCCGTCCGGAAGCACGCGGTAGCGCATCCAGATCTTTTTGGGCTCGGAGTTGTTCACATAGAGAAACTTCTCATCGGGAGAGAAGGCAATGCCGTTGGGGCGGGGCAGGTCAGTGACGAGCTGCTGCAATGCTGCGGACGAGGGTGCGGAGCCGGGCTTCTGCTGAAGCGCGTGCGGGATGCGGTAGACGCCGTTGACCTTGAGCTGCTTTTCGGGGTCGTTGTCTTGCTGCGTCCGCAAGCCGTATGGCGGATCTGTGAAGTAGAGCGAGCCGTCCGATTTATAGACCAGATCGTTAGGACTGTTGAGTCGCTTGCCCTGAAAGGTGTCCGCGAGGATGGTGGCGGGCGCTCCGGGTTGCAGCGACTCCAGCCGGTAGACATCGCGCTGCGCATGGCCAGCAACCGTCAGGCGGCCACGCAGGTCGAGCGTCATTCCGTTCGAGCCGGATTCGGGGCCACCGTAGGGAGTGGAGCCTTTGTACCCGCTGGGCGTCAGCAGCGTGGTCACGCCTTTGCCCGGCGTCCACTTGCGGATGCTGTTGCCGGGAATGTCTGCGAAGTAGAGGCTGCCGTTGGCCCAGACCGGGCCTTCCAGCCATTTGAATCCCGTGGCGACGCGCTCAAGAACGGCGTCAGCAGGGATGATCTGATTGATGGAGGGGTCCACGCGATCGACCTGGAGCGGTGTCGAGGTTGCGGCGCCGGCAGCAGCGGCATGCAGCGCATGCGGCACGAAGGAGCATGCCACGGCAATTGCGATTACGGCGGGTAGCTGGAAGAGGTTTGCGCTTTTCATTTATTGTCCTGCAAAGCCGGCACCCGGGCCGGCGAGAAGTCTCCAGCCGTTCCACCACACTGCATGGGCCGCAGAGCGTCTGCTGACCACGGGAAGACTGGGCGTTCTCCATCAGTATTCACCGGGGCGCTCGCTGTCAAGGAAAGCACGGGCCTAGTCGAACACGACGGTTTTGTTTCCATAGCAGAGGATGCGCCGGGCGAGGTGCCAGCGGACGGCGCGGGACAGGACCAGGCGCTCCAGGTCGCGGCCCCGAGCGACCAGATCTTCCACCTGGTCGCGGTGCGAGATGCGGGCCACGTCCTGCTCGATGATGGGTCCATCGTCCAGAACTTCGGTGACGTAGTGGCTTGTGGCGCCGATGAGCTTGACGCCGCGCGCGTGGGCAGCGTGGTACGGCCTTGCTGCGGTGAAAGCCG
>JAJYBT010000675.1 GCA_021778875.1 Acidobacteriota bacterium
CAGCGCGGGCTTCAGCATGTTGCTCGCGTCAATGGCTCCCTCGGCCGCGCCTGCGCCCACCAGCGTGTGCAGCTCATCGATGAACAGAACGATCTGTCCGTTAGACTCCTCAATCTCCTTGAGCACGGCCTTCAGGCGGTCCTCAAACTCGCCGCGATACTTGGCTCCGGCCAGCATCGATCCCAGGTCGAGCGAGATGACGCGCTTGTTGCGCAGAATGTCCGGCACGTCGCCGGAGACGATGCGGCGCGCCAGCCCTTCCACGATGGCCGTTTTGCCCACGCCCGGCTCGCCAATCAGCACAGGATTGTTCTTGGTGCGGCGGCTGAGCACCTGGATCACGCGGCGAATCTCTTCGTCGCGGCCAATCACGGGGTCCAGCTTGCCGCGACGCGCCAGCTCGGTCAGGTCCTTGGCGTACTTCTCCAGCGCCTGGAACTTGGCCTCGGGGTTCTGGTCCGTCACGCGCTGCGATCCGCGCACGGCGGTCAGCGCCTTCAGAATGGCTTCGTGGGTTGCGCCCAGCGCCACCAGCGCCTCGTGCGCGGCTTCGCCCTTCTGGTGGGCCACGCCCAGCAGAAGATGCTCGGTGGAGATGTACTCGTCCTTGAAGTTTTCGGCCTCGCGAAAGGCCTGGTCCAGCGCCTTGTTCAGGGTCTGGCTCAGCCCCGGTTGCGCGGCGGCGCCCGCCACCCGAGGCAGTTTCTCCTCGATCTGGTGCAGATCGCGCTCCAACCGTTCCGTTGGAACGCCGATCTTTTCGAGCACCGCCGGAATCACACCCTCGCGATCCTCAACGAGCGCCAGCAGCAGGTGCACCGGCTGCATCTCAGGATTCCCCAGTTCGGTAGCCCGCTGCTGGGCCTGCTGCACTGCCTGCTGCGACTTGACGGTCAACTTCTCCCAGCGAATTGCCATTCCCACACTCCCGGCTGCCAGCTCGTTGCGCCCGGCAATCCTTGCCCGCTCCGGCTCTCAGCTCCCATGTTCTGCATCCAGGCCCGTTTCCGCCCTGAATATGCATGCGCCGGGCAGGCACCTCTGTTGTTCCCCTGCCCGGCGCAATCCGTCTTCTCGCTCTCAGCCGGCTTCGCGCCGGCTCGTGCGTGGCTGTTTAGGCCGCCACGTTGATCTTGATCTGCTTCGGCTGGGCCTCGGGCTTCTTCTTCAGCTCCAGCTTCAGCACACCATTCACGTACTTGGCGTCCACATGCTCCCAGTCCACGGTTGAGGGCAGCGAGAAGGCGCGATAGAAGGAGCCATAGCTGCGCTCAATGCGATGGAAGTTCTTCTCTTTCTCCTCGGTTTCCAGCTTGCGCTCCCCCTTCACGGTCAGCAGGCCGTTTTCCACCCGAATATCCAGATCCTTCTCTTCAATGCCCGGAACTTCGAGCTTCAGAACCAGCTTCTGCGCGTCTTCATAGATGTCGACAGCCGGTACAAAGCTGGCCGTCGTCATCGGGCTTTCCGCCTCAGACAGATCGCGGAAAAGGCTGTTCATGCGGCTCTGCAGAGCTACGACTTCCCGGAATGGATCCCAGCGAGTGATTGCCATTTCTTCAGTTCCTCCAACTCAGAGTTTGCGATGTTGGGCCGGGTCTTAGTCCCGGCCGCTCAACTTATCTGATTAAACTATAGCACAACTGATACATAAAATATGAGTGAAATACACTCATTTTTATGTCACGAGCTATCCGGTTTGTTTTCTTGCAGTTGGATTCCGTGTGCGCCGCCAACTACGCTCCCGGCGCCCTTTTACCCCCGCAAAACCCTGCCCGAAAGGCCCGCATGAGCTGGCCGGCAAGCCTCCGCTCCCGCCCCGGTGCAGCCTCTACAATAGACATCAGATATGCAGATCCCCGGTCTTCCCGCGTATGTGGACTGGCACTGGCTTTGGCTGACCGTGGCCGCATTTTTGGCCGGGCTGCTGAACGCGGTGGCCGGCGGAGGCTCCTTTCTCCTCTTCCCGGCCATGCTGAGCATGAAGATGCTGCCGATCCAGGCCAATGCCACCAACACGGTGGCGCTGTGGCCCGGGCAGTTGACCTCCATTGCCGCCTACCGGGAGCCGATTCGCAAGAACTGGCGCATGGCGGCGCCCATGGCCGTAGCCGGTCTGCTGGGCGGAACCGCCGGCGCCATTGTGCTGCTGAGCACGCCGCAGCGCACCTTTCTGCAACTGGTGCCGTGGCTGCTGCTGGTTGCGGCGGGCATCTTTGCCGCCAGCGGGCCGGTAATGCGCTGGCTGGAGCGGCGCAAGGGCCGTCCTGCGGCCCGCGTTCACGCGCCGCGCCGCCTGCCGGTCTTTCTGGCCACCATGACGGTCTGCTTCTATATCGGCTACTTCGGGGCTGGCGCGGGATTCCTGCTCATCACGGTCCTGTCGCTCTTCGGCTACCAGGACCTGCACGAGATCAACGCGCTGAAGGTGGTGGCTACCACCATGGCCAACGGCATTGCCTTTGCCATCTTTGTAGCCGACCACCAGGTGGTGTGGCGCTACTGCCTGCTGGCCATGGTGGTGTGCGCCGTGGCGGGATTCACCTCGGCCAGCTTGGCGCGCCGGGTACCGCAACCGGTGCTGCGCGCCGTTGTGGTGCTGCTGGGGCTGGGCATGTCGGCCTGGTTCTTCTGGAGAACGCACTGACGCCGGTCTGCCTGCGGCAACGATAAAATGGAGCCATGAGCCACGAAGGCATTCGTTTCATGACCCGGGAGCAGCAGGAGCAAGAGGCGGAAGTGCATCGCCCCCTGCCGCGCATTGCCATCACCCCCCACAAGGTTCGCGTCCTCATCACCGAGGGCAAGGGGCTGGAGATTGACTGGGAAGACGGGCATCGCAGCGCGTGGAGCTTTGCCCTGCTGCGCGACGCCTGCCCCTGCGCAACCTGCGTGGATGAGCGCAAAAAAGAGGGTCGCAGCATCGGCGAATCCAAGCCGAAGTCGGCCGATCTTCTGCCCATGTACAAGCCGCCGGCGCGCCCGGCCAGCGCCCAGGCAGTGGGCCGCTATGCCATTCAGTTTGTATGGCTTGACGGCCACTCGGGTGGCATTTATTCGTGGGAGTATCTGCGCCGGAACTGTCAGTGCTCCGAGTGCAAGCTGG
>JAJYBT010000008.1 GCA_021778875.1 Acidobacteriota bacterium
GAGATGCTCTCCGGGATCTCGGTGGTCGCCGCCGGCAGACCCGCTGCAATGCGGCCGGCCAACGGAAGCCTGTCGCTGGTGCGCGAACGCGCGCCCGGTGGAAGCACATCGATTGAGCGGCTACGGTTATGGACGCGGTCCAGCATCCCCTTCCGCTCGAGGTTGGTGATGTGCTTGTGGACGGTTGCCAGGCTCTTCAGCCCCATGCCGCGCGCTATCTCTTCAAATGAAGGGGAATAGCCGTTGCGGGCGACAAATGACTCAAGAAAATCGAGAACTTCTTTTTGCCTTCGGGTGACAGCCATGGGCGCATTATAGCGAATAAAAAGCGAATCGCAAGGACAATTTTTCGCATTTTCTTTTGCCGGTCTGTGTTTCGGAAGATTCCTCCTCTCGGTCTGGAGCGGTGTGATCGCGGGAAAAAGCACACCCCATTTTGGAACTTTCTCATGAACAATTCCATTCCCGGAATCGCATCCATTTCTTTTCTCTGATGTGTCTTGAGTTCCTCGCCCCAGCCGAGCAAGGTGGAGTGGAGCCGCAGGTTAGCGCACGTTAAGCCTGGCGGCGGGTGCGGTTGGCGGGGGATGGTCCGGGCCGCGCAATCCACCGCGGGAGAAGGGCTGCCATGAGACTGCTGATTGCCGAAGACGACAGGGCGCTGGGACTGTTCCTGAGCCGCGGGCTGGAGGCCGATGGGCATCACGTCCACCTGGCGCACGATGGAGCCGCGGCGGTGGAGGCGTTTCGCGTGGAGATGCCTGACCTGACGATTCTCGATTTGAATATGCCCGTCAAGGATGGAGAGCAGGTGCTCGACGAGTTGCGTGCGATGGACGCCGATGTGCCCGTGCTTGTGCTGACTGCGCGTCAGGAGGTGGAAACCAGGGTGCGCTGCCTGGATCGCGGAGCGGATGACCTGATGGTGAAGCCCTTCAGCCTGCATGAGCTGCGCGCCCGCTGCCGCGCGCTTTTGCGGCGCAAGCGTGAAGCGCGCCTGCTGTTGCGCGCCGGGGACCTTGAATTGAGCCGGCTGGAACACACGGCTGCTCGCGCCGGTGAGTCCATCGAGCTTACCAACAAGGAGTTTTCCCTCCTGGAACACCTCATGCTCAATCGCGGTCATTGCGTGTCGCGGATTGAACTGCTCGATTCAGTCTGGAACATGGAGCCGGCGCAGACCACCAACATCGTCGACGTTTATGTGAATTATCTGCGCCGCAAGCTCAAGGATCCTCCTCCGGGGCGGCTGATCCGGACCGTGCGCGGCCAGGGCTACATGGTTCCCTCTGAAAGCGCGCTATCCGCTTCGGCGAATCTGTCTCTTGCCGCTGCGAATGCAGCGAAGTATTCCACCCTCTCTGTTGAAGTGCTGTAGGCGCACCGTTCATTGCGCATTGCCCGAATCGAAGGAGAATGTAATGCAAGCCTTTCCGGTCACTGTTCTTCCTGCAGCATCCCGCATACGGCCACGCACAGCGCTTGTGGCCAGCGCCGATCGCAGCTTCCGTCAACGGCTCATCGAGGTTCTTACCGGCCTGCGCTGGCAGGTTCGCGAGGCAGAGGGTGGCGCGGCGGCCTGGACTGAAGCTGCCGCCGCGGCGCCTGAAGCTGTCATCGTCGATTCCTGGCTGCCCGATCTCGACCACGGCGAATTCCTGAGGGATTTCAGGGCATTCTTTCCCGATGTGGACCTGCTGAGCGCAGATGGAACGTCTGCGCACGGGAGTCCGCGCGGACCGCACAGGCAGGAGTTGCTGTATGCTCTTCGCCGCAGTCAGGACACCGATACCGCAGCCTGGAATATGGCTCCTGCGCTGCCAGAGAGCGGCGCGGCACGGCGCGCCTACGGTTACATGGCCTCGGATCCATCTCATTCTGCGCCGAAGGCGGAAAAGCCCGCTGCCACGATGGCGGCCGAAGAACGCTCCACAAGCGGCAAAGCGAGTTCGGCAAGCGAGCGGCTCCCGGAATTGGTGGGCGATGCTCCCAGCATGCTGGAGGTCAGTCGCCGCATCAGGTTGGTGGCGCCGCGCTCTACTCCGGTGCTGATTGAGGGGCCGACAGGCTCGGGAAAGGAGCTGGTAGCCGAGGCGTTGCATCGGCTCTCCCCGCGCAGCCGCAAGCCACTTGTAGCCATCAACTGTGCTGCGATACCCGAAGCCCTGCTCGAGGCCGAGCTCTTTGGTCACACACGCGGTGCGTTTACCGGCGCGGTGCAGGGGCGCGTTGGCCGCATCGAGGCAGCCGAAGGCGGCACGCTGTTTCTGGATGAGATTGGCGAAATGCCCCTGGCGCTGCAGTCCAAACTGCTGCGCTTTGTTGAAAGCGGTGAACTCCAGCGGGTGGGCGACAACGATACGGTCAAGGTGGATGTGCGGATTATAGCCGCGACGCATCGGCCCCTGGCGCAGCACACCCAGACCGGCACCTTTCGCGCTGACCTCTACTATCGGCTGGCCGTGTTCCTAATTCGCACTCCGGCGCTGACTGAACACGCCGAGGATCTGCCGCAACTGGTGAATCACTTTCTGGAACGCATGGGCCGCGAGGCCCCGTTGAAGCGAATTGACGCGGCGGCCCTGGCCAAGCTGACGTCGCATCCCTGGCCGGGCAACGTGCGCGAGCTTGAACATGTGCTGGAACGCGCGGCAATTCTGGCCGGCGATGCCCCCGTATTGACCTCACAGGAAATCGATTTTGGCCTGACCGTGAACTGAACTCGCAGAGCCAGCGATTTAAGGAAGACAAGACGAAGACACGGAGGACGAAACTTCGATGAATCTGCAGGTGGAGACGCGGCTGAGCGATCAGGTTGCGCGCTACATGGACCTGGCGTCGAGCGAGGCCAAGCTGACAGCGGCCAACATGGCCAATATTGATACGCCTGGCTACCAGTCACTGGGCATGGACTTTGAAGCGGAGATGCACGAGGCGCTCAACGGGGTGAACCAGGGAGGGGGAGCGCGGCCGGTGGGGGTGAAACCTGTAGATGGGCTGATTGCGCGGCCCGATGGGAACAACGTCTCCATGGACCGTGAGAGCTTGAACCTTGCCGAGGCGCAACTGAAGTACAGAACAGGCGTGGCGCTGCTGCGGCAGGAATATCAGCGCATCAATGACGCCATTCACGCCGACAAGTAACGCTGCAAGGGAAGAGCAGCAGGGAAGACAGAGAGGAGCAGTCGCGATGAATCTTTTTGGGCTGATGGAGACATCGGGCTCGGCGATGCAGGCCGAACGGATGCGCGCCGAGGTAGTGGCCGCGAATATGGCGAATGCAGAAACCACGCGCACAGCAACAGGCGGACCATACCACAGGCAGATGGTGGTCTTCGCCGCCAATCAGGGCGACTCCGGCTTTCTGAATGCACTTGGCGATGCTTCGGAGTTCGCTGTGGCGCCGGGCGCAGCAGCGCTCGCGTTGCAGGGCCCGGCCACAGGCGGGGTTGCGCCGGGCGTTCATATTGCGCAGGTTGTCGAGGACCCCGCGCCTGCGCTCAAGCGCTATGACCCTGGCCATCCCGACGCAGGGCCGGACGGGTACGTGTCCTATCCCGACATCAATCCGCTGACGGAGATGGTGGACCTGATGGGCGCCACGCGCGCCTACGGCCTGAACGGATCCGCAGTCCAGGCGGAGAAGAGCATGATCACCTCAGCGCTGGAGATCGCAAAGGCATAGGCGGGCAGCAGTAGGCGACAACAAAGAATTGCGCAATCAAGGAGAAAAGCAATGCAGACCGAAATGAACACAGTTGCAGCCATTAGTGCATCGTCGCCGGGATTGGCAGGCAGCGCACTCAAGCTCATGCAACCAGGCGGGAATCATCAGGAATCCGCGCCATTCAGCAATCTGCTGACGGATGCAGTGGCGCAAGTGAATACCCTGGAGAGCCAGGCCCGCACAACTGTGGATGGGTTGATGACGGGCTCGGGCGTGGATGTGCATCAGGCGATGATCGCCACGCAGAAGGCGGACATGGCCTTCGAGCTGGCGCTCGCTGTGCGCAACAAGGCGGTGCAGGCCTACCAGCAGGTGATGGGGATGCAGTTCTAACGGAAGCGGCACGGAATGGGGACGATGGCCACAACAGGGACACAGATCGAAAAGGGCGCGCCGGCCGTGGGCGGACAGGGGCAGCAACTGGCCGCAGGCCTGCAGGCCATGTGGACGCGTGCCCGGGTGCAGTGGGCCTCGATGCCCGGTGCGCAGCGCGGCTGGTCAACGGCTGCTGTGGCCCTGCTGGTGGCGCTCGCGGGCGGCATCCTCTGGTACGGACTGCGCACAGACTGGCGCACGCTGTACGCGGGCCTCGATCCGGATGACGCGCGGCAGACAGGCCTGATCCTGACGCAGGCGCAGATTCCCTTTGACGTGGACGCAAATGGAACTGCCATTCGCGTTCCCGCTCCGCAACTGGACAAGGCGCGGCTTGCGACGGCAGCCAAAGGTGGCGTCAAGAGCGGACGGCTCGGCTTTGAGCTGTTCGACAAACCAAACTGGGTCGGTTCCGAATTTGACGAACGCGTGAACTATCAGCGTGCGCTGGAAGGCGAACTGGAGCATACGGTGGGAACGCTGGCCGATGTCGAGTCAGCGCGTGTCCACCTGGTCATGCCGCATGACTCCCTGTTTCGTGAGGACGAGCGGCCGGCCAAGGCTTCGGTGGTTCTGAAGCTCCGTCATCGCTCGCTGGCTGACGGCGAGGCGGAAGCAATCAGAAATCTCGTGGCGTCAGCGGTGGACGGGCTGTCGCCAGACCAAGTTGTGCTGGTGGATGCGGCGGGGCATCTGCCGCTGGGGCCGAAGACGCCGGACGCCATGCACCTGAGCGCCGAACAGGCGCTTGAGGAAAAGCTCATCTCGACCCTTGAGCCCGTGACGGGATCGGGCAATGTGCGCGCTTCGGTCACATTGGAATACGATCCCGACGCGACCGAGGAGACACGGGAGAGCTACGATCCAACGCAAACGGCCACCTTGTCCATGCAGCGCACGCAGCAGTCGAGCGGCGGCCAGCCGGTGGCGGCGGGAGTGGCGGGAACCGCATCCAACGCCCCCAACACACAGGCGCTCCCCGTCTATCCCAAGCAGACCACGCCGCTGCAGACTTCCAGCACCGAATCAGGAACATATGGAGTGTCAAAGACGGTGCGTCATCTGGTTGAGAATCCCGGGCGGGTGCGGCGGATGACGGCGGCCATCGTGGTGAACGACAGGCTGATGCGGCCCGCATCACGGAAAGCGGCTGCGCAATGGCAACCCTGGCCGGCCAATGAACTGCGCAATCTGACCAGTCTGGCGCAGGCCGCCGTAGGGTTCGATACATCGCGGGGCGACATGCTGACGGTTGAGGATATCGCGTTTGACGAAAACCGTTCGCAGCAGCCAGCATCGATTCCTGGACAACTGCTGAGCAGCGCTGAAAGCTCGCCGGTACTGGTCAAATACGTTGCGCTGCTGCTGGGACTGCTGGTGGTACTGGCCCTCGGCGTGCGCCCGGCGCTCCGCATGGCGCGCGCGGAGCCGGCGCAGGGAGTTGCAGAGGCAGGCAAGAGGCCGGCGCGTGAGTTGCCGGGGCAGCAGGCTGCGTCGCCGGTCCTTAGTCAGCCAGAGCCCAATCCACCTGACCAGGAGCGACTCAAGGCGCAGGAGATTTACGAGCAGGTCACGGGTCATTTGCGGCGGGAGCCGGCGCAGAGCTCGCGCCTCCTGCAGAGCTGGATTCATTCAGAGTAGTGAGCAGGGAAGCGGGCCGGCAGAGAGCAAGGAAGAACGCAGTGAGATACGCAGGCACGAGACGAAAGGGCAGACACCTTGGCGGAACCGAACGATGAAATCGGGCAAGGGAAGCGGCGCGCGTTGGCGGGCATGAGCGGAGTGCGCAAGGCAGCCGTGCTCCTGGTTGCCGTGGGCGAGGAATCGGCCAAGGAAGTTCTGCGCGATCTGCCGGAGGCCGATGTGCAGCGCCTGACCGAGGAACTGGCCGAATTGCGCGGCATTACGCCGGAGCTTTCAGCGCAGATCATGCAGGAGTTCTGGGAGCTGCTGGAGACGCAGAACTTCATGATGCATGGCGGCCTGGACTACGCCAGCCGCCTGCTGGTGGAGACATTTGGCAAGGAACGGGCTGACGATCTGCTGATGCTGGTGCGGCGCTCGCAGGAAGAGGCACAGGGGAATCTGGCCAAACTGCAGCGCACCGACCCGCAGCAACTGGGCAAGCTTCTTGACTCCGAACATCCCCAGACCATAGCGCTGGTGCTGGCTCATCTTGACCCGAAACGGGCGTCGCTTGTGCTGTCGAACCTGAGTGAAGAGCATAAGTTTGTATCACTGCAGCGGCTCGCGGAGATGCGGCAATTTTCACCGGAGATGGCGCAGAAGGTGGCACACATTCTGCACCGGCGACTGGAGAACATGGGCGACACAGCGCGCAAGAGCTACTCCGGCTTCAAGGCAGTGGCCGATCTGCTGAATCGGCTTGACGCCGAAGCGTCCAGAAGGATTCTTGAACAGATTGAGGATGGCCAGCCCGAGCTGGCTCTTTCAATCCGCAATCTGATGTTCACCTTTGATGATATGGTGACGGTTCCTCCGGCGACCATTCGTGAAATCGTCTCTGGTGTGGACAAGCGGCAACTGGCCATGGCATTGCGAGGGGCCAACGAAGAGCTGCGCGCACAGATATTCAAGTCCATGAGCTCCCGCGCCGTGGAGATGCTGAAGGAAGATATGGAAGTGCTGGGACCGGTGCGCTCGCGCGAAGTGGCACAGGCACAGCAGGAGATCCTCAACCTGGCTCGACGGCTTGAGGCGGAAGGGAAAGTTGTTCTCAAGCTGGAGACCGGCGACGAAATGCTGGCCTGACGATGCGCGCGGAAACATGGCGGACAACAATGCTCGAATGCCAGGAGATCGTTTCAGAAATGCATGGGCCATACGAAACAGTTGTTGAAGTCTTTGAGTATCCAGCCGGACCGGAGCCGGCTTCGCCGGCATGGGAGGGTCTTGTCGAAACCGGGCTGCACACACACGCCGGCACTCCGCAGCAGTCTTCATTGCATGTCGCCGACGATTGCGATCGCATGCGCGCCGAGTTTCAATGCCAACTTGCCGAAGGGAAGCGACAGAGCTTCGAAGAAGGGCGCGAACTGGGCGCGCAGGAGGGCCGCGAGGCTGAGCGAGAGGCACACGCTTTAACGGTAATGCGATGCGCAGACGAACTGACCGATTTGATCAATGGATTTGCGCAGGAGCGTGACCGCTATTTTCATGAGGTCGAGCGCGAGGTCGTCGAACTGGCGCTGGCGATCGCTGCGCGGATTCTGCGGCGCGAAGCCCAGATGGACCCGCTGCTGCTGACCGGGGCAGTGCGTGTGGCGCTGGGGCAACTGTCCCACTCGACACAGGTGCGTCTGCGCGTTCCCGCCGCGGAGTTAGATCTTTGGACAGAAGCCGTGGCGCACGTCCCCAACCTGGCCCTGAAACCTGCAGTAATGGCCGGAGAAGGCATGCGGCTGGGCGATTGCGCGATCGAGACGGAACTCGGGTCAGTGGATCTGGGCGTACGCGCCCAGCTTGGGGAGATTGAGCGCGGCTTCTTTGACCGCGCAGTCAGGCGAAGAGCCGAGCCGGCCGCTGCTGCCGAAAGCGGTAACGAGGCAAGACATTGACACAGACGCTGGGCCGGTATCGCGCACGCCTGCAGCGCACTCAGCCGTGGCGCTGGCGCGGACAGGTCATTGAATCTGTAGGCCAGACCATCGAATCGGCCGGTCCGCTGGCTTCCGTCGGAGAGTGCTGCGAGATTCTGGATCGCTTTGGGAACGCGCACCTGGCGGAGGTCATCGGCTTTCGCGGTTCGAATGTTCTGTCGATGCCGCTTGAAAGCACGGAAGGCATTCGTTATGGAGACAGGGTCGCTGCTCTGGGGCTTCATCCCGAGATCGAGGTGGGAGCGGCTCTCGTCGGTAGAGTGCTGAATGCCGCTGCCAGGCCCATCGATGGAGGCCGGTTCCCAGCGGTTACTCAGGCATTTCCGCTGGATGGAGCTGTACGCTCGCCGCTGGACCGCGTGCCCATTCGCACGCCCCTGGGCACCGGCATACGTGTACTGGACGGGTTGCTGACGGTGGGCCGCGGGCAGCGCGTAGGCATATTCGGCGGATCAGGCGTGGGCAAGAGCACCCTGATCGGCATGATGACCCGCAACACGGAAGCCGATGTGACCGTTGTGGGCCTTGTGGGAGAGCGTGGGCGCGAAGTGGGCGAGTTCCTGGAGGATTCGCTCGGCACGGAAGGTCGCGCGCGCTCGGTGGTGGTGGTCTCGACCTCGGACCAGTCGCCACTGATGCGCATGCGGGCCGCCCTTGCTGCAACCACTGTGGCAGAGTACTTTGCCGCAGAAGGAAAACATGTGCTGCTCGTGCTGGACTCGTTGACTCGTTTTGCCATGGCTGCGCGGGAAATTGGCCTGGCCGCCGGAGAACCACCCACAGCCAAAGGCTACACGCCTTCGGTGTTCACGCGCCTGGCACGGCTGGTGGAACGAACCGGGCAGTTCAGTGTGGGCTCGATTACCGCGTTTTACACCGTGCTGATGGAGGGTGACGACCAACAGGATCCTCTGGTGGATGCGGTGCGCTCGCTGCTTGACGGGCACGTGGTACTCTCCCGCGCTCTGGCCTCCGAGGGATGGTATCCGCCGGTGCAGGTGCTGGACTCGATCAGCCGACTGATGCCGGCCGTGACCGAACCAAAGCACCGGGAGCAGGCCGCGCTGTTGCGCAGGCTGATGGCCGTCTACGCGCACTCGGAGGACCTGGTGCGCATCGGCGCTTACAAGTCCGGCGCGGACCCGGACCTGGACCGCGCATTGCGCGCCCGCACCGCGATGCGCGCTTTTATGACACAGGACGCCGGTGAGCGTCTTACGCTGGCCGACTGCCGTAATCAGCTGTCGTTGCTGGCAATGGAGGTTTGATCCATGCCCGTTTCGCGCGCGCTGCGCCGCCTGCTTCGCATCCGCGAACTGGAGGAAGAACAGAGCCGTCTGGCTCTCGAATCCGCACTGGGAGAGCTCGGCGGGCTGGAGAACGCTCTTGCGCAAGCAGCCTGGCGCGGCCGGGAGGGCCGGCGGCTGGTGGCATCGAGCGCATTGAGTGGCGAGCTGCCAGACAGGCATGCCGGCCTGGAAGAGTCGCGTGCTGCGACAAAGCTGGGGGCAGCGCTCGAAGAGAAAAGAAATGTCGCGGAACAGGAGGCAGAAATGCTTCGGCAGAATTTTCTCATCTGCCGTGTGGACCGACGTCAGGCAGAAACGCTGATTGAGAAGACTCAGGCACAGGATGCCATCGGAGCAGATCGCCGCGGGCAACAGGCGCTGGATGACTGGCACCGTACGCGTCTTTCCCAGACAGACAACAGTGTGAAACCAAACACAGATAAGCGGCGCATGTGCCCTCCAGCAGTTGACGAGATGAAGCTGCTACCCCGGACCTTTGAGAAGAATAACGGCTGAACTCATGGGTCGCTCTCTGAATCGGTCGCCCAGAGCGATTGCTGAATATCTTCTAATCCTTTTTCACAGCCTTTGGCACGTTATCTGCAATGACAGATGGCATGACTGCTTCCGCAGAGATCAGGATTGCATCCGCAGGACCGGAATGTGCGTCAGAAGCGGCATTGGGCCTGGCTCGTGGTCTTGGCTGCATCGCGGGCTCGAAGACAACCCCACTGAAGCAATCAAAGGATGGAGAGCAGGGTTTTAATTCGAGATTGCGGATGCTGATTGCATCTGCGGATACGCGTGAAGCTGGAGCCGGTGCGGCTGAGATTCCGGCGTCTGCATCAACTGCTACGGCACAGATGCAGCGCATGACGACAGTTGAAGCGACAGCTCATCACCACAACAATCAGCCAATTTCTGTTTCATCGCAGCAGACGCAGATCCGAGTCGCTGAAGGAACGAACATCGCGCTTCTGCACAGAGCTGATGCTCAGCAGCCCGTTCCGGCGTCGAGGAGCAGCGCACAAATCCCCGGCCCGCCAGAAGCCAACGCGTTCCAGGCGGGCAATTTGGAAACTGCTAAGGAAATGCGAACGGCACATCGTCACAAGGATGCGAAAAGCAATCCGCGCACAGCAATGCACGTTCCGGCAACGCTCCAACCCTCGGTTCTGGCGGCCATTCCTGTGCCCACTCCAGCACAGCCTTTGCAGGCGCACACTTCGTCATGGCGTGGCGCAGAGCCGGTAGCTGGGCCTGCTGCGCATTCTTCGCATCGGACATTGCATATTCTTCCCGTCGGTGCAGAGGCAGTCGTTCTGGCCGACGCGGGCAACGTTCCTGCCGCGGTGGCCAAACCAAGCGCGCCGTCGCTGGCAAAGAGCGTCTCCGTGCCGGCGTTCGATCAGGCGGTGCGATCCCGGCTCATCTCTTCGGATATGCAGTCCAGCGATGCACGAACAGAGCCACCCGCGGAGACTGGTATGCAATTGGCAACGCGAGATGGCGCACGGCTGTCTGTTCATCATTTCCCGCAGCCGGCGGTGCGCGAAGCGGCGGCGAATCTGGCAGCCTCTGATATTTCGCTTTCCATTCCGCGCAGCAGCGCAGCGGACTCGGCAGTGCCCGCAGGCGCGGACGAAAAGGCAGCATCTGCAGGAAATAGTGCAGCCGCCAAATCCACGGAGTTCAATCTGCGCCCGAATACATCCCACGCACATGCGGCGCAATCTGCACACCCGGCCGGCAGCGAGCCAATTGGTATTGCGCCGATGCAAGCCACTGCGATGGCAGCCCACGATCCTTCCGCGACGAACACCGCGGGCATGGTAAAGGGTGGCAGCGAATCCAGCACAGGCGCGACGGCAGCCACTGCGGAGGCTTCGGCCGTCCGGGAGACGTTTGCGTCCCTCGACGCAGCGGTCAGCACGAGCGCACCCACGTGGATTCATGCCAGCCCGCACCAGGCGGAAGCGGGCTTCAAAGACCCGGCACTGGGCTGGGTCGCGGTGCGCGCGCAGACGGATACGAATGGCATTCACGCGACTCTTGTCCCCGGTTCGGCAGATGCGGCTCTTTCTCTCAGCACGCACCTTGCGGGCTTGCACGCGCATCTTGCGGAGCATCAAACCCCGGTGGCGACACTGACACTGGCGGCGCAGGATAGTCATTGGGCCGGAAGCGGCATGAGCCAAAGCGGCGGACAGAATGCGGGCCAGGGCGAACATTCGGAACAGCAGGCGGATGTGCGTTCCAGTGCTTCAGCAATCGCGCCATCAGTCATCTCCCACAGCGCGATGACGACAGACAGAAATGATACGGGGTCGGCGGAAATGATGCCGGGAGGCGCTTACATCTCAGTAATGGCCTGATCGCGGGCAATGAGCAGATTGCCGAGCCTGGCGAGCTTTGGCGCATCGAGGACTAAAACGCAGGCAGAACAAGGAGGGGAAATGGCAGCGACAACGGGGATATGGGCGCATCCACCATCGGCAGCGCAGACTATGAGGGGCGCAGTGCCCATGAGCAGCTCGACAAATAGTACCGGGAATAGTTCCAGCACGAATCCGGCCACGATCTCGGCCAATGACTTTCTCACGCTGCTGGTGACGGAGATGCAGAATCAGGATCCGACGGCCAACACCGATCCCAACGAGTACATCAACCAGCTCGTGAATGTGAACAGTCTGGAACAACTGATTTCGATCAACCAGACGCTTTCCAACGCGGCAGGTTCGGGAGGCGGCACACCGGCCAGTGGCGGCGTGCTTCAGGGCACAGGGGCTTCTGCGGAGCCAGGAAGCATCGTTGGCATTGCGTCACAGCCCGTAGCCGCTCCGCAAGGGACAATGGCGCCATCTGGATTGTCCAGAATACTGTCGGATGGTCCGGCTGCCCGATTCGCACCTGGAAACATCAGCATCCCCGAAGTGAGCCCTGCCGCGGAGCGCGTTGCCCAGTCGCTCGGCGGCAAGATGGGCCCTGCCTAGGCTACCAGCAGCTTGCGGCGGTCCTGCTGGACTGCGCTCAACAGTTGGCCGCAACGGCGGTCACCACGTTTTGAAGAATCAGGAGGAGAACCACCATGGCAAGCTTTTTTATCCCGCTCACCGGCCTTGAATCCGATTCGACGGCCCTGAACACAATTGCCAACAATCTGTCGAATATGAATACGACAGCCTACAAGGGACAGACCGCGGATTTTTCTGACTTGTTCTATCAGCAGATCGGCGCATCCGGGTCGGGCGATCCGATTCAGGTGGGCGCCGGCACTCAGGTCGCGTCGATTGCGACAGATTTCACGCAGGGCTCCATCAACGCCACCGGCACAGCCACGGATGTTGCGCTGGATGGCAATGGATTTTTTGTGGTGAATAACAACGGCGTAGATGAATACACGCGAGCGGGCAACTTCTCGCTTGATTCCAGCGGCAATCTTGTGACCCAGAATGGCCTCGGCGTGATGGGCTATCCAGCGGTCAATGGCGTGGTGAACGCCAACTCGCCACTCACGCAGGTCAGTATTCCTGTGGGCCAGGTGGAACCGCCCAGGGCCACGACGACCATGAATATGACGGCGAACCTGAACGCCACATCGGCCACGGGCACGACCTTTCCCGCACAGGTCACGATATACGACTCGCTGGGCGTGAGTCATCTAGCGACGGTGACCTACACCCAGACAGGCACGAACACGTGGAACTACTCGGTGGCGCTGCCGGCCGCAGACTTCACCTCCGGCGTCTCAACGCCGGTGACCGGAAGCATGAGTTTTGATTCCAGCGGCAATCTTGCCACGGTGACGCCCTCCGGCGGAGCAGCAACACCGGTGGGGACCGCAGCAGGCGACATCTCTTCCATCCTGCTCAGCTTTACGGGTCTGGCCGACGGCGCGGCCAATTTGAACATGCAGTGGAACCTGCTGGGCACGAGCGGGACGCCCTCCATCAGCCAGGTGGACGCGACATCCGCGACCAGCGCGACCACGCAGGATGGGTACAGCAGCGGCCAGTATCAGAGCTTCACGATCAGCTCCGACGGGACCGTTTCAGCGACCTTCTCCAACGGGCAGCAACTGGCTGTTGGGCAACTGGCGCTTGCCAACGTCACCAACGTGCAAGGGATGAGAATGTTGGGGGGAGGCGACTACGCAACCACGATGGCCAGCGGCGCGGCTTCCATCAGCACCTCGGGGACAGCCGGCCTGGGCACCCTGCAGGATGGCGCGCTGGAAGAGTCGAACGTTAACATCTCGTCCGAGTTTTCGAATCTGATCATCGCCCAGCGCGCATTTGAGGCGAACTCCAAGGCCGTGACCACATTCGACACGGTCACACAGGAAACGATCAACATGATTCACTAAGGCAATTGCACGAGGAAGGGGGCACCGCGGCAAGCGCGCATGCAGCGCTTGCCGCGGTGCGCTTTGCTATTCACTTCCGCCTGTGCTATCGGGGCCGAACCTCGACGAACAGCCCTTTGCCGTGCGCCAGCGTGGCTCCTTTGTCCGCGAAAATCCATGCGTCAGCCCAGTGTTTGCGGCCTTCATCGCGAACCACGCGACCTTCCAGGCGAACGGGCGTTCCGCTGGGAACGGGGATCCGGTAGTCAACTTCCATGTGGCGCGTCATCGCTGTCAAGCCCCGGGCGCGCACCGCTTTGCTCATGGTTTCATCCAGCAGGGTGGCAATTATGCCGCCGTGCAGGTAGCCGGGGTGTCCTTCGAACGCAGACGGAATCGTGGCATGGCAGACGACTGTGCCGTCCGCGGAGAGCAGAAACTCGAGGTGCAGCCCAGCCGGATTCGCCGGGCCGCAGCCGAAGCAGCGATTCTGAGCGGCGTGGGCCTGGGGCGTGAGTTTTTCGTTGCTTTCTCTCATTGCTTCAGGATATTGAACGCAGTTGCCTCACTGGCCAATTGGTGGACCGGTTGCTCAATTCACTATAATTTGATGCACTGTTCCGCATCCACACAGACCTTCTGTGCCGCTGCGCAGCGAAGACAAGGGGGACCGGAACCATGATGGACAGACGAACTGCAATGAAACACATTGGCGGAGCGGCAAGCGCGCTAATGTTAACAGAAGCATTGTGTTCAGAGGGCTCAGGCCAGGTCGCAGCGCCTGCTCCGACTGCAGGACCGTTCACGCTACCTTCTCTGCCTTACGCCTATGACGCGCTGGAACCTAGCTTTGACGCTACAACCATGCACCTGCACCACGACAAACATCACCAGGCGTACGTAAATAATCTGAATGCTGCTGTGGCAGGCCACCCTGAACTGGCAGGGAAGACGGTCGATGATCTTATTTCAAACCTGAACGCACTGCCGGAGGGAATCCGAACGGCTGTCCGCAACAACGGTGGGGGCCACGCGAACCACTCCTTCTGGTGGCCAACGCTCGGCAAGGGGGGCGCGGCGCCTAAAGGCGAACTGGCCAAGGCCATGGATGCAAAATTCGGATCGCTTGATGCCTTCCAAAGCGGGCTGACTGCGGCGGCCATGAGCGTTTTTGGCAGTGGCTGGGCGTGGCTTGTGAAGATGCCGGATGGCACTGTCGCAATCGAGACGACACCCAACCAGGACAGCCCGCTCACCCTGGGCAAAATACCGGTGCTGGGCGTAGATGTGTGGGAGCATGCCTACTATCTGAAGTACCAGAACCGGCGCGCGGATTATGTGAAAGCCTTCTTCCAGGTACTGAACTGGGATTATGTGAGCGGCCAGTTCGCCCGGAAGGCGAATGCCTGAGGCACCGCTCAAGATCTACCGTCTGTGCGCATGGGCCATTTCCCTGGCAGCGCTGGCGGCAGGCATTGGTTGGCTTGGTTGCTGCCGCTCTGTGCCTGCTCTCACCGATCAGGAGGCGGCAGGGAAGCATCTCTACCTTGGCCGCTGCGCGCACTGCCATGAAGACAACGATT
>JAJYBT010000676.1 GCA_021778875.1 Acidobacteriota bacterium
CAGGAGTGCTATGTTGAGTGCCAAATGCCCTTTCTGACGACGACCGAAGCCGGTGTTCCCATCCAGGGACCCACGGCCACGCTGATCTACGACGACTGGTACCCGGCCCTGCGCACCGACACGCTGCGCGCGGGCAAGCTGGCAACCGCCCTGCTGCTGGGGATTCCGCTGGTGCTGGGGCGGCGCAGCGATGGACGCATCTTTGCCATGCGCGACAGTTGCCCGCACCGCGGCATTCCGCTCAGCGTGGGCTGGTTTGACGGCACGCACGTGACCTGCAAGTACCATGGCTGGGAGTTCGAGCCCTGCAGCGGACAGTGCGCGGTCATCCCCTCGCTCAGCAGCCACGACCACCTGATGCGACGAAGATCTACGCCACGGCCTATCCCTGCGAGGAGCGCGACGGCCACGCATGGGTGTTTATCCCCAGCCCCGGAGCAGGACGAAAGAGCGGCAGTGCGGAACGCCCGGTGCCGGAGTTGGCCAAGTTCGGCTCGCGCTATCGCACTGCGTTTTTGACCGCCGACCTGCCCTGCAACGTGGATCACGGCATCATCGGGCTGATGGACCCGGCGCATGGACCGTTTGTGCACCAGGCCTGGTGGTGGCGCACCCGCGGCTCAATCCGCGAAAAGACAAAGCGGTTTGAGCCCATCCCGGAGGGCTTCCGCATGAGCGCGCACGCGCCCAGCGGCAACTCCGCGCCTTACAAGCTGCTTGGGGTGTACGGTCAGCCCGTGGAGACCACCATCGACTTTGTGCTGCCCAACCGCCGCACTGAGGTTATCCGCTGCGGCGACAAGTGGTTCAGCAGCCTGACGACCGTCACGCCCGTAACGGCGTCCACTTGCCGCATTGATGTGGTGGCGGCTTGGAACGTCTTTTATCACGTGCCGTTTGTGCTGCCGATCGCCAAATTCTTCGGGGCCCGGTTTGTGCGGCAGGACCAGGTCACGATGATTCAGCAGGCCGAAGGGCTGAAGCATAACCCCAGCCTGATGCTGATTGACGATGCGGACAAGCCCGCCAAGTGGTACTTCGCGCTCAAGCAGGTGCGGCTGGACGGAACAGGCGGGCACCCGCTGGACGGGCCGGTGGAGCTGCACTGGCGCAGCTAAAATCCTACGCAACACTCGGGGCCATACGAGCGACGGTCAGCACGGTGATGTCGTCTTCCTGACCCCAGCGCTGGGCGGCGTCGGCGATGGCCGCGGCGGGCTGATGGATGATCTGCTCGGCGCGCTGGAAGCCGAAGAGTTCGCGTTTGCCGTTGGCTGCTTCAACAACACCATCAGAGATGAATGTGAGGCGGTCGCCGGGTTCCAGTTCATAGCGCTGTTCTTCGTAGCTCGTTTCGGCGACGATGCCCAGGGGCAGTCCACTCGGCACAGACAGCTCTACACCATTGCGATACGGCGCCAAGTGGCCGGCATTTGCAACGGTCGTCGCTCCGCCCTCTGCGATCAAAGTGGCCGAGCAGGTGACGAAGCCGGCGATCTGTCCGTGCAGGACGCGGTTGAGGTAAGCAAGCACTTCCGCAGGGGCTCGCAATGCACAGCCGCGCAGCGCGCCAACGATGGCGCTGACGGTCATGGCGGCTTTGAGACCCTTGCCGCTGACATCACCCACCACGATGAGCAGGGAGCCGTCGTCGCCGCGTTGTATGTGAAAGAAATCGCCGCCGACTTCATTGGCGGGCAGGTAGATGCTCTCGATTGTGAAGCCCGGTGTATTGAGTGCTGCCGAGGAAACCAGAAGCGCCTGGACGCCCTGAGCGGCCTCAAGCTCGGTGATCATGCGCTGCTCTTCTCGCCGGGAGCGCAGGAACCGGTTGCTGAGAATGGCCAGCATGACGACGAGGAAAAGAGCTTCGACTGCATCATCGGCAGAGACGGGGAATGGGCGGGTGAAGAGGTCGAATGGCCAATAGTAAGCCGGCAGCCACCCAAGCTGGAAAGCCGCCCACAGCACCGACTCGATTGGGTTGAGCACCGCGGAGATCAGGACAGGAGCTAACAGGAGGCGCGCATCCGGCAGGCCTTCTTTAGCCCGGCGCAGCATTAAGTCAAATATCCACAGAGCGAGCACCATGGAACAAACCGCCCAGGCCATGTTGGCGGCGCCTACGCTGGACCAGAGCCCGAAGACCAGCGTCATGTAGATGACGGAAGAGGCGACGATGGATCCGATCGCAAGGGAAAAGAGCACTGACCTGCGGCCACGCAGCAGAGTTTGCAAAAACAGGACGCCGCTCAAAGCGGAAACGAAACTGAGCGTTTGAGACAGAGTGTCTCGCAGGAGGAGTTGAACCCCCTGGATGTGCGCATAGATCCCGATGCCAAAGACCACGACAGCGGCGAACTGATTGATTGCGAACCAGAGATATTCTGTTTCCTTGCGCCGGACCAGGAACAATACCGCGCCCATGATACAGGCAATCAAGCAGAGGATCCCGATCGAGTAGTCGCCACCGGTGCTGAGCAGACGCGAGTCATTGAGGAGCTGGAACCTTGTGGAGATCAGCTTGGATGCGCCAATCAGCCCTCCACCCTGCACGGTTCCTCCGCCGTTGTAACGGGACCAACCTCGCCAGTGCCATACCCGCAGAGCGACTGGGACTTCCCGTATTTTTGAAGATGCAGGAAGGCTCACGCGATATTCCGCCTGCATGGGAAGATGTACTGCGGTAATCAGGAAGCGCTCGGCAGGGGTTGGCATGTGCCCCAGGCTCCCTGCTTGCTTTCCGTCCACGAAGACCTGGTAGCTGGTCATGATGGGTGGCAACAGCAGGGAGACATCGTCGAGTCCAGCCGGGACGGTCACGCGAAAGCGGTACCAGGCGTAGCCGCTCAAATCTTTGTAGCCTTGCTGGGCCCAGCTCTCGTCCGAGCGCAGCAGCGGCCAATCGGAGTCGTCAAAACCGGGACTGGCCCAGGCAGGATTGTCGCCTGGGTGAAAGCGCCACAGCCCATCGAGGGAGGCGACTGGCTCGCGGCCGGCCGTCAGGTCGAAGTTCTGCGCGCGCAGCGGAAGGTGCATGGCGGAAAGGAGCATCGCCAGGGCGAGGAGTCTAAACCATTTAGGCTGCACCGTGCCCGACC
>JAJYBT010000677.1 GCA_021778875.1 Acidobacteriota bacterium
CGTGACCGACATCAAGCCGGGGCTCGATTTTCGCAAGGTCATCGATGACAACGTAGCCACCTGCGGCGTCCTGCTCGCCGTCATTGGACCCGCCTGGACCACCATCACCGGAGCTGCGGGCGAACGGCGTCTCGACGACCCAAACGATTTTGTCCGGCTTGAAATCGCCTCCGCGCTGGCCCGCGACATCGCGGTCATTCCCGTGCTGGTGCATGACGCCCAGATGCCCCACCCTGACCAGTTGCCGGACAATCTGAAAGACCTGGCCTTCCGCAACAGCGTGGAAATTACCCACACGCGCTGGAACTCTGACGTGCAGTTGTTGATTGACGCGCTTCGCCAGTACGTCGGCGCATCCAGCACCGCCAGCAGCGAGCCCGTGCATGCCACCGTCCCGGTGCAACTTCCGCCTGCGAACGCCCCGGCCCATGAGACCTCAGCCGCCCGCGCTTCAAAGACGCCACTCTATGCGGGCATTGCCGTGGCCGCGGTGCTGGCAATTGCCGCTGCCACATTCTTCGCGCTGCATAGTTCGGTCGCCGCCGGCAACTCCACCAATGGCGCAGCCGCCAATGCCGCAACGCCAGCGGCAACAACCACCGCCGTTGCCACCGAAAGTCCGCTCGCAGGCGCCTGGGTCAATTCCTCCCCGCTGCAACGCGGCAGCATCAGCAGGCTGGAGATCGCCGCCACGGGGAATCAGCTCTCCATCCACGCGTGGGGAAAATGCAAACCCGCGGATTGCGACTGGGGCACTCAGGCGGCCACCTTCGATGGTCAAAAAGCCACGGCCACCTGGGCCTTCCTCACGCAGACAGCCGAGTCGGAAAAGGGCCGCGTGGTGACCGTCACCATCAACCCTGAAAACGCCCGCCTCCATGTGGCCGCCTTGAATTCCTTTCCACATCGTCCCGCCATCGAGCGTCAGGCCGAGTTCGTGCGGGCGCAGTAACCCGGTCGCTTTTCAGGACGCCTTCACGGCCGCCTTGCCTGCCTGCTGCTGTAAAGAACTCCACTGCGCGTCCTCCTTTGAAACGGTGGACTCCACCCGTTCGGCAAGCAGCGCGCGCGGATCCGCGGAGCCTGCGTAAGGCCCCGCCTTGGCCAGATACAAATACTTCTCGTGCTTCAGCGCCTCGCAGGTCGAGCGATAACTCCCCCAGATCTGCTGGTACTGGTTCAGGTGCAGAAAGCCCTCAAGAATCGTAATCAGCACGCCCAGGCCCGCGATGATCAGCTTGTCATGCGGCAAACTGATTCCGGCCAGAAAGGGAATGACGGCTGCCGCAAGAATCTCCGTTACCTTGATGCGCTTGAAAGTCCGCTGCGCAGCGCTGCTCTTGCGGTCGTACCAGGCTATCTGATCCTCAAGCCGGGCATAGATCGGATCGCCCCCGGCAAGTGCGTCCCCTGTATCACGCATCCCAAGGCCTCCTCATTGCAGAATCAGAGTAACCGGCTGTATCGCATGCACAAAATCTTATTTCGAACAAACAGCCGGGCCACTCTTTGCCGCCGCGCCTCTTTCAGGAGCCATCCCCGCCGCCAGCAACCTTTCTCCACCCTGCCCGTACAATAGATTTAGGAAGCCGACCCGACCGATGGCGGACCAAGCGCAAAAGCATCCCCTCCAGCCCAACCCGAAGCAGCCCGACCCGCCCAGGACGGAGCCTCGCAAAGCCGACGAGGACCCGATCGGCAAGGTCTACGACTCGCGCCTCATCCGGCGGCTGGGCCAATACCTGCGCCCCTACTGGTGGCAGGCGGCCGTCTCTTCGGTTGCGGTCTCCCTCAAGTCCCTCAGCGACGTAGCCGGTCCCTACCTCGTCAAGGTCGCCCTCGATCGCTACCTCACCGGCAAGCCCGGACCAGCCACCACCTGGCTCACGCGCCGCCTGCCCGCCGACCCCGTGCACGGCGTAACCGCGCTCGCTGGCATCTATCTGGTCGCGCTCCTCTCCGCCTATCTCTTTGAGTTCATCCAGACCTACCTCATGCAGTGGACCGGCCAGAAAATCATGTTCGACCTGCGCCGCGACATCTTCCGCCACATGCAGCGCATGCACGTCGGCTTCTTTGACACCCACGCCGTCGGACGCCTCGTCACCCGCATCACATCCGACGTAGACGCCATCAACGAAATGTTTACCGGCGGCATCCTCGCCATCGTCGACGACTTCTTCACCCTCACCATCATGGCCGTCGTCATGCTCAGCATCAACTGGTGGCTGGCCCTGCTCGCTTTCGCCGTCCTCCCGCTCATCCTCATCGTCACGCGCCTCTTCCGCGACCACGTCCGCGAAAGCTACCGCCGCGTCCGCGCCGCCATCGCACGCATCAACAGCTTCACCCAGGAACACATCAGCGGCATGACCGTCGTCCAGCTCTTCAACCGCGAGCAGCGCGCCTACAACGACTTCGAGGACGTCAACCGCCTCCACATGATCGCGTTCAAAGACACAATCTTCGCCTACGCGCTCTACTACCCCGCCGTCGAGCTGCTCTCCGCCATCGCCATTGCCCTCGTCATCTGGCGCGGAGGCTTCGGCGTCCTCGCCGGCTCCGTCACCATCGGCGTCCTCGCCATGTTCAATATGTACTCCCAGCGCTTCTGGCGACCCATCCAGGACCTCAGCGACAAATACAATATCCTGCAAGCCGCCATGGCCGCCTGCGAACGCATCTTCAAGCTCCTCGACACCCCGCCGGAAATCGTCAACCCCGCCCACCCCATTCCCGGCGACGGCAGCAACCGCATCGAGTTCCGCCACGTCTGGTTCACCTACCAGAAGCTCACCCCCGCGCAGCAGGCCGCCATCAAGGCTGCGTGTTCTGACGGCTCTGATCCAAAACTCAAAACCGCGGAGCGGTTGGCCGCCATCCCCGACATCGAGTGGATCCTTAAAGATGTCTCCTTCACCATCGAACCCGGCCAGACCGTCGCCATCGTCGGCCACACCGGCGCAGGCAAAACCACCCTCACCAGCCTCATGATGCGCTTCTACGACATCACCGCCGGCCAGATCCTCGTCGATGGCGTCGACCTCCGCGACCACGACCTCACCGCCCTCCGCCAGCATTTCGCCGTCGGCCTCCAG
>JAJYBT010000678.1 GCA_021778875.1 Acidobacteriota bacterium
CTTCATCGCCGCGCTGGCGCTGGCCCTCGAGGCGGTGGCCGAGAACCTCATGAAAGAAGACGGCGGCGGCGCGGCCGGAGAGGATGGCGGGTCCGTCGAAGGGCTCGGTGACGGGGGCCTTGCGGAGGGCTTCGAGGCTCTGGCCGAGGGCGCGGGCGGCGGCCTCAAGCTGCGCCTGGGTGGGCAGTCCGTCGGCGGTTTCGGCTTCAAAGGTCTGGTCGCGGAAGAGGTCCATGCCGTCGTCGGCGCGGGTGACGGCGACGATGATGATGCGCGCCTGCAGGTGGGGCGTGATGACGCGCGAGCCCTCAGAGGAGGCGAGGTAGTCGGTCTCATTCTGCACGGTGAGGCCGACGATGTTCTGGTAGACATCGGGGTAATCGCGGAAGACGCGGGAGAGGGCGCTGATGCGCTGCTCCCATGCGGCGCGGTCGATGCGGATGGGCGGCGCGGGGGCGACGATGGCGGTCTGGGGGGCCTCAGTGCTGAAGTCGGGCGAGGTGTCTTCCTCCTTGGCGCGGACCTGGGCCTCAGTTTTGACGCGGAGGTAGTTGTCGAGTGCGGTGCCGTAGCCGGCGTTGGTGGCCTGCCAGAGAGAGCGGGCGATGGCGTCGCGGTCGTCGCCGAGCGGGAGCTGGAGGCTGCGCACGGCGGTGCCGCGATGCGTGCCGTGGGTGTTGTCGAGCGTGGGGCTGCCGATGCGCACCTGCACGTCTGCGATGCGGACGTGATTGGCCGAGCTGTCGACCAGGGCGCCGTACTGGGCGCGGATGGAGACGGCGGAGGCGTCACTGACAACGTAACTGAGGAAGTAGGGCGGAAGCTGTTTTTCGTCGCCCTGCCTGCCGAGCGAGGTGAAGGCGCGGTGCAGCTCGGTGGTCATGGTATCGAGCAGGGCAGGTGTATTCTGCTGGGCAACGGCACGGCCGGGCAGAGAAGCTGCCAGAGCGGCAAGGGCGACAGGAGCGAATCGCCGGGCGACGAGCCGCACGCGGGCGGCGGGAGTGATATCTCGCATAGGTTGGAACAGTTGCCACAAAGCGACTGTTGGCTCGATTGTCTCAAAGATTGCCGCCGATGGGAGAGAGCGCGTTGACAAAGATTGGGCGTTGGTTCGCCGTTTTGGGTCTTGCCGGGGTGCTGGCGGGCGGGATGGCGCGGGCGGGTGTGGCACAGAATCCGGCGCCGGACGGGCAGCAGGCGCAGGCCGCCGCGACACAAACGGGCGCGCAGGAGGCGTATCGCCTGCCGCCGGAGAAGCTGGCCAAGGCGATTGCGCTGGGACGGATCCGCAGCGTGCTGCACTTTGTGTACGCGCTGTGGGACCTGGGCGTTCTGTGGCTGGTGCTGGCGCGGGGCTGGGCGGCGAGGCTGGCCGCGTGGACGGAGCGAACGGTGCGGAGGCGTTGGCTGCAGGGGCTGGCGTTCTTTGCAGTGCTGCTGATTTTGCTGACGGTGGCGGATCTGCCGCTGGACGGCTTCAGCCACCAGGTGAGCCGGGCGTACGGCATCAGCGTGCAGGGCTGGGGCGGCTGGGCGCTGGACATGGCGAAGGCGCTGGGACTGACGGTGCTGATCGGGTCGCCGCTGATGCTGCTGTTCAACGGCATTGTGAGCCGCTGGCCGCGTCGGTACTGGCTGTGGGCGTGGATGGCGGCGGTGCCGCTGATGGTGGCGGGCACGTTTCTGTCGCCGCTGCTGGAGCCGGTGTTCAACAAGTTTGAGCCGCTGGCGGAGAGCAATCCTGCGCTGGTGGCGCAACTGGAAAAGGTGGTGGCGCGGACGGGGACGCAGATTCCGGCCGACCGAATGTACCTGATGAAGGCCAGCCTGAAGACCAACGGGCTGAACGCCTACGTGAGCGGAATCGGAGCCACGAAGCGGGTGGTGGTGTGGGACACGACAGCGGGGCGGATTCCGAACGACGAGGTGCTGTTTATCTTTGGGCACGAGTCGGGACATTACGTGCTGCACCACATTCCGGAGGGGCTGGCCGTGTCGGCGGTGAGCGCGTTCTTTGTGTTCTGGGGATGCGCGGGGTTTGCAGGCTGGCTGGTGCGGCGGTTCGGGCCGGGGTGGCGCGTTACGGCTGTGGGCACGCGGGCGGGGTTTGTGGTGCTGCTGCTGACGGTCTCACTGGCGGGCTTTGTGCTGGAGCCGGCGGTGAACACCTTCAGCCGCCACATTGAGCACGAGGCGGATATCTACGGGCAGGAGGCGATTCACGGGATCGTGGCCGACCCGCAGCAGACGGCGGTGGGCGCGTTCAACCGGCTGGGCGAGGCCTGGCTGGAGGACCCCAACCCGAATCCGCTGATCGAGTTCTGGACGTACAACCATCCCAGTGTGCAGCAGAGGGCGGAGTTTGCCGAGCACTATGACCCGTGGGCGAACGGAGGCCGCGGGAAGTATTTTGCGAAGTAGGGCGCGGGGCATGCGTGCGGGGCCGGCTTGTGGGAGGGGGCTTGCGGGGCGGAGCGTATGGGCGGGGCTTACAATCGGGGTATGCAATTTTTGTCGTTGTCCCGCCGCCGTACGGATGTGTATCCGCCGGAAGCCTTTATGGGCGAGCCCGCGGCTCGCGAAACCCAGCGCGTGAAGGAGCTGTATGCCGCAGGGGTTCTGCGGCAGATATGGAAGCGCGGCGACCTGCCGGGCGCGGCGATTGTGTGGGAGGCGGCGAGCGAGGCCGAAGCGCGCGCGGCGCTGGAGAGCCTGCCCTTTCAGCAGGCGGGGATGCTGGAGATTCTGGCATTTGTGCCGCTGGAGCCGTATCCGGGGTTCGGGCCGGGCAAGTAGACGGCCGGGCGCGCGGAGCGGGATTTTCGTCCTGTGACAACGGACGGCTTTTCCTCAGCCGACGGGCCAACGGCAGGTCGTACACTAGAGCTTCGCTATTTTTCTGGAGGAGAAGACCCGGTCATGGCCTATCCCACGAACTACCGCTATACCCGCGAACACGAATGGATTGTGCTTGATGGCGCGATTGGCACGATTGGCATTACGGACTACGCGCAGAATTCGCTTGGCGACATTGTCTATGTGGATGTGCCGAAGGTGGGCGACACGGTGACGGCGAATCAGACCTTCGGCTCGG
>JAJYBT010000679.1 GCA_021778875.1 Acidobacteriota bacterium
GCGGTTGAGACCATCAAGAGCGCCGGACGCAGCGTGCCCGTAGCACTGGTGATGCTGAAGGCCAGGGTGGATAAGCCGGAGGCTGTGCGTCGCCTGGCCAAGTCAGACGGCAATGTGCGGCTGGCGATTGAGGATCACGTTCTGGAGCTTTAATCGGGCGGGACATCCGCCTGCTATTCCTACCGTGGAGGCCGAAGGGCCTCCATTTCCATTTGCCGTTCCCTGCCCTGCCGCTTTTGCGGATTTACACTAGCAGCAATAGGAGCCGCTCTGCCGCATGGATAAGTTTGTCATTCGTGGAGGAAATCCGCTCGTCGGTACCATTCGAGTTTCAGGTGCAAAGAACTCGGCGCTTCCGTGCATGGCCGCGGCCATTCTGACGGAAGAGGAAGTTACCCTCGAGAATATTCCGCAGGTTCGCGATATAGAAACGGAGCGGAAACTCCTCGTCTCCATGGGCGCCGAGGTGGAGCTTGGCGATGGAGATGCGCGACACAGGACCACGATCAGTTGTCGTACGCTTTCGGACCCGGTGGCGAAGTACGAGATCGTAAAGACCATGCGGGCAAGCTCGCTGGTGCTGGGCCCGCTGGTGGCCCGGGCAGGCCTGGCGCGTGTGGCTATGCCGGGAGGTTGCGCGATTGGCGGGCGGCCCATTGACCTGCACATTAAAGGCCTGGAAAAGATGGGCGCGACGATTGAGCAGGCGCATGGATACCTGGAAGCACGCGCTGAGCGCCTGAAGGGCGCGCATCTTGTGTTTGACAAGATTACGGTGACGGGGACAGAGGACCTGCTGATGGCCGCCGTTCTTGCCGATGGCGAGACGGTAATGGAGAACTGCGCGCGCGAGCCGGAGGTGACCGACCTTGCCGCGCTGCTGACGGCCATGGGCGCGAAGATTGAGGGCGCGGGCACTTCAACGATTCGAGTGCAGGGAGTGGCACGCCTGCATGGTGCGCACTACCGCATTAATCCTGACCGCATTGAAGCGGGGACGTTCCTGATAGCCGGAGCCATCACGGCAGGAGACCTGGTGGTTGCGAACTGCAATCCAAACCACCTGCGAGCGGTTATCGCGAAGCTTGAGGAAGTTGGAGTCAAGATAGACATTGTGGCTCCGGATGCAATCCGCGTGCGCCCGGGTGGCCGATTGATGGCGGCGGACATTTCCACGGAAGAGTATCCGGGTTTTCCGACGGATATGCAGGCGCAATACATGGCTCTTGTAACGCAGGCGGAAGGCGTGAGCCTGGTGAAGGAAAACATCTTTGAGAACCGCTTTATGCATGTGCAGGAACTGGTTCGCATGGGCGCCAACATCAAGGTAGATGGCCGCACGGCAACGGTGCGGGGTCCTTCGAAGCTGTCAGCAGCGGCCGTGATGTGCTCGGACCTGCGCGCCTCCGCATCGCTGGTGCTGGCGGCGCTGGTGGCCGATGGCGAGTCGATTCTGGATCGCGTGTATCACATGGATCGCGGCTACGAGCGCATTGAGGAAAAGCTCCGCAGCGTTGGCGCGGAGATCAAGCGCATGGGCAATGTGTTTGCTCCGAGAGAGGCCGAAGCGGTTGCGGACTAGCAGAGCAGCATCTAGCGCCAGCTGACAGCCAGATGCCAGCGCAGCCCGAACCTCTCCGTCTTCTGGAGTACGCGTTCGTATTCGCGAAGCTCCTGCACGACCAGCGGAGTCTCCGAGCCCAGGGCCGCGGGCGTCGCAATCAGAAAATCCTTGAGCGCGCGTATGCTTGCCAGCCCCTCGGAGGCCGCGAACCACTGCGGCTGAGGCAGATGATTGACCCAATCGGGATTCCCTGCCCCCTGCTCCAGCAGGACGGCCATGGAGTTCTCGTCCGCGGAGAAGAAGTCGAGCAGCGGATGGACGGACAGGCGCTCTGCCAGACGCTCAAGGGCATCTTCGTTCCGTGCCAGGGCATGGCCGTTCACAAAGATGTCGAATCCGGGATCTTCGCCTTCCACAACGATGTACAAGCTGGCAGCCATCCCTAAGAGTCTAGTTGAGGACGCGCTGGTCACCGGAGATATTTCGCACGGGTAATCGAATCAATCAAGAGTGGTGACGGGCAAGATGGTTACAGAAGTGTGCTCCAAAGTTACTCGCACGCCAGGCAGAGTTATGTCATCGTGAAAGATTATTGATTCTAAACTAGATTTAGCAATTTGGAAGAAACGAGGAGTAGCGGGTGGACTGGGGGCGACTCCCGGACTTGGTGGTCTTTGGGGTAATGGCCAGCGCATTTGCTTCGGTGGCGCGGCGGAGGCATACCTCCGTCTCAGCCCTGTGGCTCACCGGCTGGATGCTGGTTGTTGCCCATTTCGCAGCGCTCCTGTTTGCGCCTCTTCCGGGAATCTGGGGGACCGTGGCAGCCGATTTTGGTCTTAGCGCACTGGTCGGTGCAGGCCTGCTGTTCATGCTTGCGTCCATCCCCTATCGGCACGACGTCTCAAGCCGCTGGATGACCTTCGCTCTGCTGGGCGTGAGCCTGCTATACATTGTCGCAGTCAACAGCGAGAGCACGCCGGGCTGGGCAATGACAGTTGCCGCCCTGCTGGTGGGCGTTGTGCCGTTTGGCCTGGCCGTGTCGACGATTCATCGGATATGCCATCCGCTTCGCTGGCTTGTGGTAGGCCTTTATGCCGTACTCTCCGTCTTTCTGCTGAACTTCCAGAACCTTCCCGATATCGGCAGAGGGCTGGCTCTGAATGGCCTTCTGTTCACGGTGTACCTGGGATGCTGCCTCTTTCTGATCTATAGCTACAGGCTGGAGACGACGGGAGCGCAGATCACGGTCTTCGGATTTATCGGGTGGGCTGCCGTTTTTGTCGCAGTTCCTGTGATGACTGCGGTGAGGCCAGATATACATGTCGAAAGCGGCGTGTGGAATCTTCCGAAATTCATTGTGGCCGTGGGAATGATTCTTCTGCTGCTGGAGGAGCAGATTGAACACAACAAGTATCTGGCACTGCATGACGAACTGACGGGGCTGCCCAATCGGCGACTGTTTCTTGACCGTCTCTCTGTCGCGCTGGAACGCGCGCGCCGCGCCGGATCCAAGGCTGCGCTGCTGGTGGTGGA
>JAJYBT010000680.1 GCA_021778875.1 Acidobacteriota bacterium
CCTGCGCAGCCCGCGCAGCAGCGTGGAGAGCCCCGTGCCTCCTCCGATCGCCACCACGCGCAACGGACGCGCAGACGGCTCCTGTCCGTTCGGCGACGGCAGCACCGGGGTCGAATTCAACGAAGCGGAATCGAAGTTCACGTCAGTCTTTACGGAACTTCAGGATACAGCAACTCCGTAAAGCGAGGGTCATCCACCATGCTCTGGAAATCATTGTCCGAGCGTGCCTGCAGGCGATTCTTCGGGTTCAGCTCAATCGCCCGGGCCAGGTTGTCCAGGCATCCCTGCGCGCGCCCTGTAATCGAGTCGAGCACGGCCAGCCCGTAGTACGCGTAGTCGGCATCCGGCGCATCCGCCAGAATACTCCGCAGCTGCTCGCCGGCTTCCTCAAAGTCTCCGGCGTTCAACTGCGAGACAGCGTAGTCGTAGCGTTCCTCGGGGGTCAGGAAGGCAAGCCCCTGGCGGTCAATCTGGCGCTGGCATGTGGTGATGTACATGCGGCAGCGCTCCACAATCTGAAGCGGTGCCGTGGCCAGCAGCTTTTCAAAGGCGGCAATGGCCTTCTCATACTTGCCCTGCTGCACAAGCTGCACCGCGGATTGATAGTGATGAAATGCCGGGCCGTCCGCGGGGGCAGCGTGGCTGCTGGGCTTGGCGGCCAGTAGGGGAGCTTTTTTGCGGCCTGATGCCGCGGATCGAACCTCTTGCGTCATGGATATGCCGATGCGCATGCGCGTTCCCTCATCCGGCGGAACTGCAAATCATCTCGCAGAAACCCGGCGTGGAACGCGATGCTGCTTGAGCCCTCTTTATACGCATAACCCCGATTCGCGTCAATGGGTGCGGTCTAAGGGACAGATTTATTGCCCGCTACCCGCATGGCTGCGATAGATGGCCGGATTCAGCGCCGGATCGTTGTACATCTTCAGCTGGCGATAGAGTTTGAAGCGCCTCGTGCCGGTCAGTGTCTCGTGCCACAGGGCATTCAGGCAGCCTGCCAGATCGGCGCGTTGCTCCAGCAGGATGGCCAGACGTTGTTGATTGCGCTCGGCGTGACCCTCCGGGGCATCGCGCCGTTCCGCCTCCTCGCGCGTGTGAAAGATCTTCAGGGCAAGAATGGAGAGGCGGTCGATGATCAATCCCGGAGACTCGGAGTTCAGCGGCGCCGCAGGGCTGGGCAGGAACTGCGGTGTCAGCCATTCCAGCAAGGTGCGGTCCAGCGCCTCGGCCAGGTCGTTGCGCAGCTGGTTGGTGCGGTCAATGCGGCGCTTCACGCTGGCCAGCTCGGCGTCAGTGGCGCCGGGCGCGCGGGCCTCGTCCTCAATGTGCCACAGGTCAAAGTTGGCGCGGTGCTGGCGCGCAATGCGGTCCAGCCAGTCGCCGGGCTCGCCGGCCGGCGCTGGCGGCAGCTCGATGTGCCAAGCGCGGGTCAGCGTGTCATGCAGGTTGAGGATGGCGTCGGCCGAGAGCATCGCGTGCTGGGTCCTGGGATACAACGTGGCAGTGTGAGTCGCAGCGTCTATGGTAGAACTATCCTCGCGCATGGGTCCAACATCGGTGGCATCCGGGGCCGGATGCCGGACGCATGCCGGCACGAAAGGAAGCCGAGAAGGGAGCCGGGATGAGTCTGAATGAAGTGCCGCAGCAGGTCGAGTGGCCGCAAACGCATTACGTCTTCGTGGAGAAGGTTGGGCCCTTTCAGCAGAATGCATGGCTCGCCTGGCAAACCGCGCACGGCTGCATCGAGGAGTTGCAGAAGCACAATCGCATCCTCCGGCAGATGAGCCTCTACAAGCCCGGCCCGCAGATCTATCGCGCAGGCTTCGCGCTCCAGGCGCCTCCCGTCAACCTGCCGCAGGGAATGGCCTATGAGCTGTTCCGAGGCGGCGCTTACAGCCGCTTTGTGCTTACCGGCTCGTACAGCCAGCTTCCGCAGGCCAGCGGCCGCGTGTGGGATCTCGTTGCGCAGAACGCTGTCCCGCTGCGCGACGACTTTGCGATTGAGCACTACGTCAATAATCCCGCCACCACGCCGGAGGAAGAGCTCGTCACGGAGATTCTGATTCCCACGGCTGATTAGCCTATGCCGTCCGCACCGTGCCCCCATTACAATGGCGTTTGGAGAAAGCATGGACAAGAAATGGCAGTATCCGCACCGCAGGTGGAATCCGCTGCGGCAGTCTTGGGTGATGGTTTCGCCGCACCGGACGCAGCGTCCGTGGCAGGGCGAGGTGGCGCAGAAGACATTGCCTTCCGGCATCGCGTATGACGCGGAGTGCTATCTTTGCCCGGGCAACAAGCGCGCTGGTGGCGCCGTGAACCCGTCCTACGAGTCAATCTTCACATTTGTAAACGATTACGCCGCCCTGCTCCCCGATCCCCCCGCCGAGGCGGACACTCACGGCTCGCCCCTGCTCGTCGGCGAAGTCGCCCGCGGCTTCTGCAAGGTGCTCTGCTTCCACCCCGACCACAGCCTCACCCTCGCCCGCATGACGCAGCCGGAGATTCGTCGCGTCGTCGATGCCTGGACCCGCGAGTATGAAGAGCTGGGCGGTATTGATTGGATTCAGTACGTGCAGATCTTTGAGAATCGCGGCGCAATGATGGGCGCCAGCAATCCCCATCCGCACGGCCAGATCTGGTCCACCGGCTTTGTGCCGGACGAGCCCGCCGCCGAGACCGTGGCGCAGCGCGATTACCTGGCCGCCAACGGCCGCTGCCTGCTCTGCGACTACGTCGCTACGGAGATTGCCGCCGGCGAGCGCATCATCTTTCAGAATGACCACTTCGCCGCGCTGGTGCCGTGGTGGGCCGTGTGGCCGTTTGAGGTGCTGCTGGTCAGCAAGCGTCACCTGGGCGCCATGCCGCAGCTCAATAGCGACGAGCGCGATGCCCTGGCCGATGCCCTCAAGCGCCTGACCACGCGCTACGACAACCTGTTTGAGACCAGCTTCCCTTACACCATGGGCTTTCATCAAACGCCAACGGATGGCGGGTCACATCCGGAGTGGCACTTCCACGCGCACTTCTATCCGCCGCTGCTGCGCTCGGCCACGGTGCGCAACTTCATGGTCGGCTTTGAGA
>JAJYBT010000681.1 GCA_021778875.1 Acidobacteriota bacterium
GTCCAGCAGGTCGTCATAGGTCTGCCGCAGCGCGGGGAAAAGAAAGTTGCGCAGCCCGTGCTCCGTTCCCTTCTTGATGTCGTACACCATCTCCACTAGGATGCTGTTCGTGGGATCGATGTCCGGACGGATGGCGCGAAACTCCAGCCCCAGCGGCTCAATCTTGCCCCGGTACACGTTGGGCAGCGCCATCACCGGCACGTGCCCCCGCCGTTTCAGTTCAAGAGCAATCGCGATCAGCGGATTGATGTCGCCAAAGGTACCAATGTTCGACAGAACGATGCGCACGCGTATGTCCGTTCGATGGGATGGGCTTGCTGCTATGAGGGTACCGCATCCTGCCGTGGTTATTGTGAATAGCCGCAAAGCCGTGCGCGGGCAGACGGCGGATCAGCTCCCATGCCTTGCCCACGCATGTGTAGCAAGCCCGTCCTCATCCGTCACCGGCATCTCGTTCCGCAAACCCGAAGCTTTACCCCGGCGCACGTTGACTTCTTTGCAAAGTTACTTGCACAACACAGAGTTTCCCGCAAACTTTGCGATGTCAGATTTTGCAATAATTCCTGTAACATAGGTGGCCTGACAATTCTTCCCCAGCAGAAAAAGATTGTTAGCCATTCCGTCAGGAGGTCTTCCCATGCAACTCATGCAGCAGCCTGTAACTGGCACCGCGCAGAACTTGCCCGCTCACGATAACACCATGGATACAGGTCCAATGGGATGCTGCGTATCCGTGATTGTGTTGTGGAACCCAAATGCCGCCGGCGTCTATCAGAACGTCCGAGGATTTCATGGCGGCGGCGGGGCACAGGCAGTCAATTATGCCTCATTGATTGCGGGTGTTCCCGCGCATGCCACCACCCAGGTATTCGTCTTCAATGGACCGGATAACAGAAGCGACCTTGAACGAAGAATTGTGAACCGTGAAGTCAGGAACAACATCCTTGTGCATCTGCATGGCATCCAGGTTCGGATTTACCACGGGATCGCCAGCGCAACCGTAGATCGCAGCGCTCAAGTTACGCTCACCAGTTATGAGCGCTAGGCCAAGCAGTCATCCGGGGCAGATGCGAGTTTTCAAAGGCATAACATGCGCTGCTCCGACTGCACGCTCGAGATGCTTCCGCTTCACTCGAACGGCCCCGCTCCGCAAAGCGCAAGGCTTCAGGCTGATTTAATCTTGCTGCAACAAGAATTGCATCATGGAGTGTGGCCTCATGCGCGTGCTGCTGGTGGAAGACGAAGTCCGCCTCGCCGACAACCTTGCCGCCGCCCTGCGCGACGGCCCCGGCTACGCCGTCGACTGGGCCGGCGATGGCGAGGCCGGCGACGACTATGCCCGCAACGGCGTCTACGACCTCGTCATCCTCGACCTGATGCTGCCCAGGCTCGATGGCCTCGGCGTGCTTCGCCGCCTGCGCGCGCGCCAGGACGCGACGCCGGTGCTCATTCTCACCGCCAAAGAGGGCAAGCAGACCATCATTGAATTGCTGAACGCCGGGGCCGACGACTACCTCGCCAAGCCCTTCGACCTCGGCGAGCTCATCGCCCGCGCCAAGGCCCTCATCCGTCGCGGCAAAGGCGCAGCCCACCCCACCCTCAACGCGCTGGATGTAACCCTGAACACGCTGGAGCAGAGCGTGCGCCGCGCCGGCGTGCTCGTCGATCTCTCGCCCACCGAGTACCGCATCCTCGAGTACCTGATGCACCACCCCCGCAAGATCATCAGCAAGCGCGAACTGCTCGAGCACCTGTACGACTACGACTGGGAGCACCACTCCAACGTGATTGAGGCGCACGTCTCCAACCTGCGCAAAAAGCTCGACGCCGCCCTGCCCGACGCTCCACCGGTCATCGAGACCATGCGCGGGCGCGGCTATCGACTCTTCCCCGGGCAGGAATCATGACCGCCAAACGACGCAGCATCGCCTTCCGGCTCATCGCCGCCGTCCTCCTAGTGGAGCTGGTCTCCGCGCTGCTGGTCATCTTTCTCTCCTGGGGATACGAGCGCCACATGCACTTCCGCGCCTTTGACGTCATGCTGCGCGGCCGGGCAGACTCCGTACTCGGCGCCGTGCAGGACGCCGAAGACGTGGGCGACAACGTCATGCTTGACCTGCCCGACCTGCACGTCCCGTCCGAGGATGTCTACGAGGTGTGGGACGGCCGCGGGCGCATGCTGGGCCGCTCCGCCACCTGGCAGGGCAGCAGCGGCTTTGCCGCGCCCCAGCGCGACGGCTTCTTCCACCTCTCCGTCAACGGCAAGCCCTATCGCCTGCTGCGCTTTCATGGCTCGCGCATCATTGACCCCGGCGACGTCGGCGGCGGCAAGCTGCGGCCGGTCACCATCCTCTACGGCGCACCCACCGTTCGCGTCTGGCATGCCATCCGTGGAGCGGTGGAGTTCTACGCCGCCGGCAGCCTGCTCCTGCTCATCGTCTCCGGTCCGCTCATCGCCTGGCTGCTGCACCGCGGCCTGCTGCCCCTGCGCCAGCTCGCCGCGCTGGCCGCTCGCGTCTCGCCAGAGGCCTGGGAGTTCTCCCCGCCGGCCAGCGCGCGCACCACGCCGGAGCTCGCTCCGCTCACCCATGCCATTGAGAGCGTCCTGCAGCGCCTGGAGCAGGCCTTCGTGCAACAGCGCATCTTCGTGTCCGACGCGGCCCACGAGCTCAAGACCGCCGTCGCCGTCGTCAAGTCCTCCCTGCAGTTGCTCGGCCTGCGTCCGCGCACCGCAGCCGAGTACCAGGCCGGGCTGGAGCGCTGCCTGGCCGACACCGCCCGGCTGGAAGACCTCGTGGCCAAGATGCTTACCCTGGCGCGGCTGGAAGCCAGCGCCGCCCCGGCGCCCCAGCCCGCCAACTGCGACCTGGCCGACTGCCTCCGCAGCACCGTCGCGACGCTGCAAACCGTAGCCAGCCTGCGCAACGTCGCCGTAACCCTGCAGGCAGCCGACAACCTGCGGGTTCCGATCGCGGACGAAGACTGCTCTCAGCTCGCCTCCAACCTGCTGCTCAACGCCCTGCAGCACACCCCCGCCGGCTCCAGCGTCGAACTGCGCGCAGACCTCACAGACAATGCCGCG
>JAJYBT010000682.1 GCA_021778875.1 Acidobacteriota bacterium
CTCCACCGAGTGTTTGACCATGGTGTTGGCGATGACCAGCGCCACGCTGGGCGGAATGGGCGCGAGCTTGTAGCTGAGGCGGCGGCAGTCCAGCAGCAGCGCGTGGTCTTCCGCGCCGTTGGCGGAGATGAACTGGTCCATGATGCCGCAGTTTGCGCCGACGAACTCATTCTCAGCCCGCTGGCACAGCCGCGCCAGCACCGGTCCGGGATAGTTTGCGCCGATCACCGAGCTGACCGCCAGCGCCGTCGCCACCTCAATGGCGGCAGAGCTGGAGAGGCCGGAGCCGAGCGGCACATCGCCCCACAGGCTCAGGCTGAAGCCAGGAATCGCATGGCCTTCGCCGGCCAGGATCGAGACCACGCCCATCGGATAGTCGCTCCAGTGCTTGCTGCCCTTGGGAGGCAGCGCCGCGGCGTCGTAGGTCTTCTCTTCCTTGAAGTTCTCAGAGTAGACAACAATCTTGCCGTCTGCGCGGGGCGAGATGGCGGCAAGGGTGGCAAAGTCAATGGCCGCGGGCATTACAAAGCCCTCGGCATAGTCTGTGTGTTCGCCAATCAGGTTTACGCGGCCGGGAGCGACAAAGATAGCCGGCTCTGCCTGAAAGCGGTTCACATGCAACGTGCGGAGAGAAGCTGGATCATGCATTCGAGTCACACCTTAAAGGATTTCGAGATCGACAGATATGGACCACGCATACGATGCGCCGGCGGCCAGCGTACGCGACCAGGGGCCCGTTTGCGCCAGGGAATCGAGCGGAGCGGTACAGGGTTCGAGGGCCACGCAGACCTGCTTGGGACCGGGCCGTTCCGGCCAGCCTCCGTAGCAGATCCACAACCCCAGGTAGGGCGAGGTTGCGGTATCGAACCCGAAACGGACGCGCACGCCGGCTTTGGGCCGCCGCAGCGCGCACCAGTTCTCTGACGGCTCGAGCGGCCCGGCGAACAGCTTGTCGCCGATGCCGGAGTCGGGCGAGTCAGCCACGCTCAGGTTGGTTTCGCCGCCGGTGACGAGCCTGGCGATGGGCCAGGCCACGGGGTCGCCGTTCTTGCCCAGCCTGCCGCCGCCGGAGCCCTCAAGCCGAAGCTTTTGAATGGATTGCGGTAGCTCGATGGTGTCGCCGGCCTCCGCTACAAATAAAGGATGCGCCGCCCAGGACCACGGCACGGCGTGTGCGCCGGTGTTGGTCACCTTGTAGTCGACGGCCAGCCGCCAGCCAGTGTCGATCTTTGAGAGCGCGATGCGGCGCTCCACGCTGAGCGGCAGGCTGAAGCACTCGCCCACCAGCGTGGCGGAGTCGGAGGTGACGGAGACGGTCTTCCACGGCACATACCAGAGGTCGCCGTGATCGGGGACGCGGGCCGGGCCGGCGGCTGTCTCGACCGTGCAGGCGGCTACGGAAGGCAGGCACTCATCCCATCCGCTGGCATCGCCGGCGTCAAAGGGCATGTAGCGGGTGCGCGGCGCTACGGGGGCCAGCGGAGCCTGCAGCAGCTCCTGGCCGCGGAGGCGGATGGAAGCGACTTTGCCGCCGAATTCTGGCAGGAGGGTGACGGCACAATCGCCGTTCTGGATGAGAACGTTTTCTTTTCCTTGCACAACTTTGCCCGCTTCCTGCATGCGTTCCTCTCCTCAAAGCGCCGCGTAGGCGGCGGTCAAACCTTCCCAGATTGCGCCCAGCCATGCTTCGTGCTCAGGCTTCATCAATACAGAACGCAAACAGGTTACGTATTCCCCGCCCTCCGTGTCTACAGAATCTTCTGCGGGCTGGAACCAGGATTGGAGCAATTGTACAAGGGCCAGGTGCAGGTTGCGCTCGGCGCAGGCCAGAAATATCTTCCGGGTCAGCTCGGAGGCCTGCCCGGCCGTTGGCGCGCGCATGCTCCACACCACGATATCCAGCTGCGGAGGGCCGCCGGCGAGGGCGTGGAAGCGTCCCGCGTTGTCGTGGCGCAGCCGCCGGTCGAGCTCCACTGCGGCTGCACGGCTGCGTGCCAGCCCCTGCGCGAATTCGCCGTCGGGCGTGAGCGGAAGCAACTGCTGCGTGGCCCACAGCGCCACGGCGGAGGCACCGGCGCGGGAGCACTCCAGGCTGATCTCGCCCAGGTGCAACTCCTTTGAGGTGAAGTAGGTGTACGGAGAGTCGTGCTTGTAGAGCCGTCCGACCGCCGGGTCGCGGAACAGGATGCATCCGCAGCCGTAGGGCTGCAGCCCGTGCTTGTGGGGGTCCACCACAATCGAGTCTGCCTGATCGATGGCGGCAAAGGAGCGGCGGGCAGGTTCGTCGAGCACATCCCGGATGAGCCGGAAGTAGCCGCCGTAGGCCGCGTCCACGTGGATGCGGAAGCCGTAGTGATCGCGCAGCGCGACTATCTCATCCAGCGCGTCGACGGCGCCGATGGCGGTGGTGCCCAGCGTAACGACCACGGTGCCCACGTCGCCCTTGCGCAGTTCGGTCTCCAGCGCCTCCAGGTCCATGCGTCCCCGGCGATCGGCAGGGATGGACGCGAAGGGCAGCCGGAGGACCCCGGAGATGCGCTGGTGGGTGTAATGCGCCTGCTCTGAGGCGACCACGCGCCGCGCGGGATGGAGCTGCCCGGCGACCCAGAGCGCCTCCAGGTTGGCCATGGTGCCGCCGGAGGTGAGATGCCCAAGGTGCTGGCCGGCCCATCCGAACATGCCGGCAATCTGAGCCACGGCCTCCATCTCCATCTCGGAGCTGGCCCTGCCGCCATCGCGGGCGTGGTTGTTCGGGTTGATGGCCATGGCGAGCGCGTAGGCGGCGCGGGCCACAGGGTGCGGCGGCTTGAGCATCTGCCCCGCATACAGGGGATGAAAGTAGGGATAGTTATTGCCGAGCCGGTGCGCCACCGTATCCAGAACACGGGCCATTGCGTCGGGGTCCGCGGCGCTCTGCGGGGCTGGCTCGAAGGGCGGAAGCGAGCCGAACTCGGCCGCGAGCGCCTGGGTGGCGCGGGCAAGAAGCGCGGGTACGGGATCTGCCGGCATGGTGACCCTTCAAGCTATCACAACCCGGCCGGACGCGCTAAAGTGCAACGGATGAGAGGATTAAGAGGC
>JAJYBT010000009.1 GCA_021778875.1 Acidobacteriota bacterium
GTTCGTGGACTTTCGTTACCAGCTGCGCACGGGGTGGCTCTACCAATCGTTGGACACCGCCAATTCCGAGCTCCGCTTTCTCGCTCTCCACGATAGCCTTACACGGTTGCCCAACCGCAGCCTCCTAGAAGACCGCCTCGAGCACCAGATCCGGCAGGCCGCCCGGCAGCGCAGTGTGATCGCTGTATTCTTCATGGACCTCGACGAATTCAAGCACGTCAATGATGCTTATGGCCATCATGCCGGCGATGATCTGCTGGTTCAAATAGCCCGTCGCGTCGGCGCTGCCATTCGGGCCAGTGATACCTTTGCGCGCATGGGCGGAGATGAGTTTGTGCTGTTAGCCAGCGTTTCAGACCCAATGGAAGCCGCGAGTCTTGCCGACAAGGTCCTCGCCGTGATCCGCGAACCCGTGCAGCTCGAACAACAGACAATCTGGGCCTCGGCCAGCATCGGCATCGCACTCTCCGATGGGCACTCCGATAGGCCGTCCGACCTTCTCCGGAAGGCTGACGCCGCGATGTACCACGCCAAGCGCCTGGGCCGGAACGGATACTGCTTCTTTAATCCGTCGATGCGTGAGAACGAGGAACTGCACCTCGGCATGCTCAACGACATGCGCGAGGCAGTCCAGCGAAACCAGCTGACGCTCTACTTTCAGCCAAAATTCTGCGCCGCTACAGGCGAAGTTGTCGGAGCCGAGGCTCTCCTGCGCTGGATGCATCCCACTTTGGGACTCCTTACTCCGGACCGATTCATCCCGGTTGCAGAGGAAACCGGCGCGATCTTTCAGATCGGCCGCTGGGTCATCAACGAAGCCTGCCGTCAGGTCTCGCGGTGGCACGCCGCCGGACATTGGGCCTGGGGCGTTTCCGTCAATCTCTCGGCCATGGAATTCAATCATCCCGGAATGGTGGAGATGGTGCGCGACGCCTTGGACCGGCACGGCGTTGCACCGCACAACCTCACCGTGGAAATCACTGAGACGACTGCCATGAACGACGTTGACGCCAGCCTGCTGATCCTGCAGGCGCTCAGTGACATGGGCGTCAGAGTCTCGATCGACGATTTCGGCACCGGGTACTCAAGCCTGCTCTATCTCAAGCGCTTTCCCGCCAGCGAGCTCAAGATCGACCGCGCCTTCGTGCGCAACCTCGAGAATGACCCTCAGGATGCTGCCATCGTCGCCTCCATCGTTGCACTGGGCGGAACGCTGAGCCTCAAAGTCGTCGCAGAGGGTGTGGAAACCGTTGCGCAGCGAGACTACCTATCGCAAATCGGCTGCGACTCGCTCCAGGGCTACTACCTCGGCTATCCGATGCCCGCTGAGCAGTTGCTACTGCTGCCGTCCGTATGGCAGACCAGTTCGGGAGACCATCCCGCCGCCTCAGCAGACAAGGTCGTCGTCCAATAGCGTGGCGAAAGGCGCCGAAGTCGCAAGCCGGCCGCCAACGCATCCGCGCCATTTCTTTTTTCCCCAGTCAGTACTTCCCGGCATGCGCCACTGCCAGCTCCGTCTGCGATGCAAGCGCCGGAACCAGCCACTTCCGGTAGGCCGAAAGGTGTCCGCGCACGGCCTGGAAGTACAAGCGGCGCAGCTCGCGCGTAATGTTCCCGATAGCACCGTTCTTCACCAGTCGATGATCCACACGCACCACCGGGGCCACACCCACTGCTGTTCCGGTCAGGAACAGTTCATCGCACAGATACAACTCGCTGCGGTCGATCGGCCGCTCCACAACCTCTAGCCCGAGTTCACGCTGCGCCAGCTCCATTACTGAATCTCGCGTGATTCCCTCCAGCGCGTTTTCCGTGATTGCCGGAGTGATCAATTTTCCCTTGCGCACCATGAAGACGTTGCAACTCGCGCCCTCTGCCACCTGGCCGTCCTCATTGAGGAAGAGCGCTTCGTCAAATCCCGCGCGCCTTGCATCGTCGCCAGCCAGCGCGCTGTTCACGTACGCGCCGCAGATCTTGGCCCGCGCCGGAATCGCATTGTCTTCGATTCGCCGCCACGAGCTCACGCCCGCATGGAGCCCCTTTTCGCTGGGCAGGTATTCGCCGAAGGGCATTGCTATGATCGCAAAGGCATCCTCGTCGTCCGTGCTCACGCCCAGCCGCTCCGCGCTCTTGTAGGCCAGCGGACGCACATAGATGTCCGTCCGTAATCCATTGCGCCGCGCCAGCTCCACCGTGATCTCGCACAGTTGCTCTGCCGTGGCGGGCACCTCGATGCGAAGAATTCCGCAGTTCTGCTTCCAGCGCGCATAGTGTTCCAGCGGCCTTACCAGAAACAGCTGCTCTTCCGTCTCATTCCAATATCCACGGATGCCCTCAAAAACGCCCGTCCCATAATGCAGAGCATGGGTCAGAATCCCCACCCGCGCCTCGCGCAGCGGCACATACTCGCCGCCAAAATACACAATCAGATTCGGATCCGCCTTAGCTTGCATGACACACCTCTTTCAAAGATTCGCGAACCAACCCGCGCCCTTGCGCAAGCGCCCGTCCGTCGAGTTCCAGCCATTTCGCGCTCTTTACCAGCCGCTGCAACGCCTCGTCAACGCTCGACTGCGGCAGCGCGCCCGTGCACTCCAGCAGCGCGCCCAGCATCACCATGTTCGCAGCGCGCGTGTCGCCCAGTTGGTTGGCAATCTGTGTAAACGGTCGCGCCAGTACATGCAGGTCATCCCGATCGCAGCCCTCCGGCAGTGCATTGCCGTTATAGAGAACCCATCCCCCCGGCCGCACGTTCGCATAGAACTTGTGCAGCGACGGCTCATTCATCGCTACCAGCACATCCGGACGCATCACGAGCGGCGAATCAATCGGCTCCGTCGAAAGCCGCACATGGCAATTCGAAGTCCCCGAGCGCATCTCCGGCCCATACGACGGCAGCCACGATACCTCCAGCCCGGCATCCAGTCCTGCTTCCGCCAGCACTTCGCCCAGCAGCAGCACGCCCTGGCCACCAAAGCCCGCCACCCGAACCTGCAGATTCGTTGTTGGGAAGTCTGCCTGGTCAGCTCCGCGCCGTCCGGCTGATACCCCCCTCGCAGCAACCTGGTCTTCCTCGATCTCCAGGATCTTCGCAATCTCATCGGTGCTTACCGCTGCCCGTGGAACCGGCCGCGCCTGCGCATGCTGCGTGCGATCGCGAATCACGCCCAGCGGGAAGGTCTTCTCCATTACCTCATGGACCCAGCGCTGCGCTTCCACCGGAGACATCTTCCAGATCGTCGGGCATGGCGACAGTACCTCGACCAGAGAAAATCCCAGCCCGCGCACCTGGTTCTCCAACGCCCGCTGCACCGCGCGATACGCCTGCGCCACCTGCTTGTTATCGCCCACGCCCACGCGCTCGATGTAAACCGGAGCCTCCAGCGTTCCCAGCAGCTCGCTCACATGCAGTGGATAGCCCTGGTTCGCAGCATCGCGCCCTTCGGGAGTGGTTGTGCTCCGCTGTCCCAGCAGCGTCGTCGGCGCAAACTGCCCGCCCGTCATGCTGTAGATCGCGTTGTTCACGAAGATCACGCTGATGTTCTCGCCCCGGTTCGCCGCGTGCAGAATCTCTGCCGAGCCAATCGCCGACAGATCACCGTCGCCCTGGTAGCTCACCACAATGCTCTCCGGCCGGCTGCGCTTCACCGCTGTCGCCACCGCCGGAGCCCGTCCGTGCGCTCCCTGAATGTTTCCCACGTCGAAGTAGTAGTAGGCGAACACCGAACAACCCACCGGGCTGATCAGGATCGTGCGGTTCTGGACGCCGAGTTCATCGATCGCCCTCGCCACCATCTTGTGGATGATGCCGTGTCCGCAGCCGGGGCAGTAGTGTGTCTGTCCTTGCAGTTCATCCTTGCGGTCAAAGTTCTCGTAGAACGCCTTCGGCCGGGACTGCGCCACTTCGTACAGCATCTCCCGCTCGTCAGGCATGGACCACCTGCTCTTTCTCCGCGTAGCGTCGCGCCTGTTCCTCCACAAACGACAGCACTTCTTCGTGAGACGGAACATTTCCGCCTACGCGGCTCAGGAACTCCACCGGCCTCTCGCCATTCAGCGCCAGCCGAACGTCTTCCAGCAGCTGCCCATTGCTCATCTCCACCACCACGAACACCTTTGCCCGTCGCGCGGCCTTCTGAAAATTCGCCGTAGGGAAGGGAAACAGCGTGATGGGCCGCAGCATGCCAACCTTCAAACCCGCCGTGCGGGCCTCGGCGGCCACTGCTTTCAGAATGCGCGCCACGATTCCGTAGCCCACCAGCACCACGTCTGCGTCCTCCAGGTAAAGCTCCTCGGCGCGGGTCTCGCGTTGCTGCGCAAGGTAGTACTTCGCCTCCAGTTGCCGGATGTGCGCTTCCAGCTTGTCGCTGTCCAGGAAGATCGAGCTGATCAGGTTCCCGCGTGACTCCTCAGTTCCGGTCACAGCCCACTTGGGTGTGCGAGGCGCAATCGCCACCGGAGAAAACTCCACCGGTTCCATCATCTGCCCAATAAACCCGTCGGCCATCACCACCACGGGATTCCGGTAACGGTCTGCCAGCTCAAAGGCCAGCGTTGTCAGGTCGGCCATCTCCTGTACTGAGTGCGGAGCGAGCACCAGCGTGCGGTAGTTTCCGTGGCCGCCGCCCTTCACTACCTGGTGATAATCGCTCTGCTCTGACGTAATGTTTCCGAGCCCCGGACCCGCGCGCGTTATATCGGCAATCACGCACGGCAATTCCGCGCCCGCCATGTAGCTGATCCCTTCCTGCATCAGGCTGATGCCCGGCCCGCTTGACGCCGTCATTACCCGCACACCCGCCGCCGCCGCGCCGTAGAGCATATTAATCGCCGCCACCTCGCTCTCCGCCTGCAGAAACACTCCGCCCACCTTTGGCAGGTACTTCGCCGCCGCCTCCGTAATCTCGCTCGCGGGTGTTATCGGATAGCCATAGAAGCCGCGGCATCCTGCCAGAATCGCGGCCTTCACAATCGCTTCGTTTCCTTTGATCAAATGCCGGCTCATCGTCTCAACGCCCCAATCTCTCTGCACTCTCTGTCCTGTTTGCCCCATTCGCCAGCCGCAGCACCGTAATCGCGCCCGGCTCCGGACATACCAAAAAGCACATCCCGCAGCCGGTGCAGCCCGCGCCCGTATAGGTCGCCGTGCGATATCCGTATGGGTTCAGCCGTTCGCTTAACTGGATCACGCTCGGCGGGCATGCTTCAATGCACAGCATGCAGCCCTTGCACTCGTCTGCATCCACCCGCAGCAGTCCTCGATCGCGCTTCACCGTCTCCGCCATCGTATTCTCCCTTCATTTCGAGTGCGCTACACCAGCGCCACCGCCGGTTTGCGGTCCAGATAATGCGCGCGCACCGCAAACTCCTCCAGCTCTGCCCGGAACCGCGGGTCCGCAATCGAAATCAACGCCTCCGCCCGCTCCCGCAGGGTCTTGCCGTGCAGATAGGCAATTCCATACTCCGTCACTACGTAATGCACGTCTGCGCGCGACGTCACCACACCTGCGCCCGGTTCCAGCGTTGGCACAAGACGTGACACCTGCCCGCCGCGCGCCGTCGAGGGTAGTGCGATAATCGGTACCCCACCGCGCGAGCGTGCGGCTCCGCGAATAAAATCCAGCTGCCCGCCAAAGCCGCTGTAAGGCCTTGTCCCCAGCGAGTCCGCACAAACCTGCCCTGTCAGGTCCACCTGCAGCGCGGAGTTGATCGCTACCATCCGGTCGTTCTGCGCTACCACAAATGGGTCATTCGTATACCGGATGGGATGGAACGAGAAGCTTGGATTGTCATGGATAAAATCGAATAGCCGTTTTGTCCCCAGCACGAACGCCGCCACCGCCTTGCCCCGCTTCACGGACTTGCGGTCACCATTGATAATTCCTGCCTCCATCAGGTCAATCACGCTGTCAGAAAGCATCTCCGTGTGGATCCCCAGATCACGCTTGTCGTCCAGGCAGGTCAACACTGCCTCCGGAATCCCGCCAATTCCCGTCTGCAGCGTCGCCCCGTCTGGAATCAGCGACGCCACATTGCGCGCCACCCTCAGATGTACATCCGTGAAAGGCTCACTCTGCAGTTCCAGCAGCGGACGCGACGTTTCCACGATCGCCGAAATGCGGCTCACATGCAGAAAGGTGTTGCCGTGCGTCCGCGGCATCTGGTCGTTCACCTCGGCAATCACAACGCTCGAGCAGCGGGCCGCCGTCAGCGTGCAGTCTACCGTCGTCCCCAGGCTCACAAATCCATGTGCATCCGGCGGAGAAACCTGCATCAGCACCACATCTATAGGCAGTGCACCGCTCGTCATCAGCTCTTCAATCTCGCTCAGGAAGATAGGCGTGTAGTCCGCGCGCCCTTCGGCCACTGCGTCGCGGGTATTCGCTCCGAGAAAAAGCCCGCGGTGCCGGAATCGCCCCTCATACTCCGGCTTGGTGTAGTCTGCGCTGCCCAGCGTCATCATATGGACGACCTCTACGTCGCGCAGGTCGCCGGCCCGCGCCACCATCGCGTTCACCAGCGTCGACGGAGTCCCCACGCCCGACTGCACCCACACCCGCCCGCCCGAACGCACTGCGCCGAGAGCCTCTTCTGCTGTCATCGTCCGGCCCCAGTAATCTTCTTTCCAGCTCATGCTCGTCCGTCCTCCACTCTCGCGCCCGGCCCAGCGACGCCTTTGTCATGCCTACGAATAACCCCAGTAAAATCAATTGCCCGCGCAGATCGTCCGCGTACAAACGCTTCGCCGGGCCTCCGCTTCCAAAACGGTCTACGCTACGCTTCCAAACCCGGCCCGGACAGTGATAGCTGTCACCTCCCGCAGCCGGGTCGAACCCGCGATGATCTGAAAATTTGCCTTTTCACCAAGCGCCGACGGGTCTATGATTCTGTTCAAGTTTCTGTTTATAAATGAGAAAAGGGGCTCTGTCGCGCGGAGCGGCGCACCGGTTCGGTCAGAATCGGCAAAAGTTGCTGCCGGACCCGACTGGGGCTGGGAGGTTCTCGTCGATGTCTCGGCTGAGCGATATTAAACGGGCGGCCAGGATACTTGCCGGGCTGGAACAGGTGCGTGCCGAACGGCGCACCGCATCCGGGCTGGCAGCGAGCTATGGGCTCGACTCCAGCTTCACGTCCGCAACCGTCAAGGACATCAGCGCCACAGGTATCTACCTGGCCACGGAAAAGCGCCTTCGCACCGGCGAATTGATCACCCTCACGCTGGAGGAGGAAGGCACGCCGGAGAATAGCCCCGATCTGCAAATTTCGCTGCACGCACGGGTCGCCCGGCAGGGAGAGGACGGCGTCGGCCTATCTTTTGTCCTGCCTCCTGGGTTGGATACCGAACTCTGGGGAGTGCTCGTCCGGAACATCGTCGTACTGAACGATCAACGTCAAATCGCGCAGATGTTCCGCACCCTCCGGACCATCCTTTTTCTGTGCCGCATCTGTCAGTCCGGAGCGAACGAAGCAATTCTTCTGATGGGTGGACAACTCGATTCAGACCGCACAGAAACGCTCGTCAGGATCGTGCTGGCCGCGGAAAATCAGCTCGCTTCCGAGCCCGATGCCGAGCGCATGCGCGCTAATCCCAAGCTGGTCGCAAGCATTCTGAGAGAGGGGTCCTGGAGCCGCAACGAGGTGCTCACGCAGCTATGGACGGGACTGCTCGTCTCATCCTGTTCTGTTGATGTGCCAGACGACTCAAATCAGGAGTTCGTAAAGCTGCTCACGCAGATCATGCCCAATCAGGCGAAGATCCTCGTCAAGGCGTGCGAGCGGGCTCTGAATGCCGGGTCCGGCGATGGAACCTCTTCGTCGCGGTCCGTCATTCTCGACGCGAGGGAGATGGTGTTTCTCACCGGCGAGTCTGATTTGACCAAGAACGCGCAGGACGCGGCCAATCTGTTCTCCCTAGGGCTACTTCAGAAGGAGTTCAAGCTCACCTCGTATCGTGAGATCGAAAGCTTCGATGTCACACCCAGCGAACTGGGGCTGGAGCTGTTCAAGCATTGCCGCGGAGATCGCGGAAAGATTTAGTCGCGGCTTTTCGAGGTGGCCGGCGCCCATCCGCTCAAGTTAATAGCCGCCCGCTGCGGTCTTCCAATGAGTTTGTGAGCGCAGCTGACAAGGGGTGACGATCGTCATCAGTCTTCGCCCCGTACCCCTCCGCTACTCCACAATCTTCAGCATCGCCACCGAGTGTGGCGCCAGCGTCAACTCGATGTCGCACTCCGGGCAGGGAGTCACATCCCGCCCGTTCCACACGTTTGTCACCGTATAGTTACTGCCCATCTTGAGCCCGACCGTCGCCGGATCAATCTCGTGCGTCCGCGGCCCATCCGTCCAGTTAAACACCGTAAGAATGCTCTCGTGCGCATTCTCCTTCAGCAGGAAAACGCTCGGCTGCTTGTCCTGCGGGCGATAGTTCATCAAGTCCAGAGGAATTGACGGTTTGCCCAGCTTGGCCATTGCCAGCAAGTCCGGATTCTTCACCAATGCCAGCCGCTCCGGCTCTGTCGCCAGAACCCGCAGTTGGTCGCCAATCTCGAACATCCCGCCTGCCACCGCTGCCAGCGCAATCGACGCCCGCGCCTCATCCAGCGTTAGCGCATGGTCGCCCGCGCCGCGTGTCACCATGAAGGCATCCGGATCCGTCAAAAAGAAGTTGTGGTCCATGTAGTACCGCGCCGCAATCCCCGTCGCCGCGTTCCTCGTGCCTTCAAAGCGGTGCGACGTGTCCTGCGAAATCCGTCCCAGGTCCACTAGCCCCACCGGATTCAGCATCACACTCCCATCCTTGTCCAGTAGAACGCCATTGCCCACCGCTGATCGGATAATCCCCAGCCCTATTCGCTGCGCTTGGAGCGCCGTCGTCCCCGCGCGGTAATACTTGCCCTCCACGCAGCTGTCTTCCATAAAGTCCAGCTTGATGTCCTTGATGCCCCACTGCTGCGCCATCGTTGAGTACGTCCTGCGCAAATACGCCTGCGCTTCCGGATTCGTCACATCCAGCACGTAGACCTTCTGGTGCCCGTATGGCATCCCCGCGCCCGTCAGCTGAATCAGTCCTCCAGCGTAGTCATGCAGCAGCCAGTCCTTGTGGTGTTGGAATATCCACGCCCTGTCAGACACCTCAAACGGAGCCGTCCAGATCGCCGGCGTCAGCCCCAGCTTGCGCACCTGCGCATACACCTTCGCCATCCCGCCCGGAAACGTCGCCTGCCGCGGCGTAAGATAGTCGCCGCGTGCCACGCTGTACCCCTCGTCAATGTGGAAGTACGTGTAGCCGTCCGACCTCAGGTTGTGCGCAAGCCAGTCTGCATCCGCCAGCGCGTCCTTCTGCGTTAGCTTCGCGTAATAGGCCGTCCAGCTCCACCACCCCATCGGAGGCGGAGGTGAGGGCCGCGCATGGTGCAGTTTGCGAATCACCGCACCGTATGTCTCCAGCTGATTGTGGTAATCGCCCGACAGCCCGATCAGCAGGCGCTCCGATGAAAGGCTCGCGCCCGGCTTCACGGCCAGCTTCAGGGTTACCAGCTCATCCTGCGGCGCGCCCTTCAGCGAGTATTGCCGGGTCAGCTCCGTCGTGCCTTCGTCGTCCACTTCATAGCGAGCCAGCTGCGTTGCCTCGCCCTCGCCCGTCACATGCAGACGCAGCACCGTCAGCATCTTATTCGAGGTCAGTGCACCCAGAAACAAACTCTCCCCGCTGTCGCGGTTGTAAATCAGTTGGCTCGCCACGCCGCGATGCATCCCGTCCACCGGATCGTCGAAGTCCCGAATCCGCATGCCCGGACGGTCTTCGCTGAAGCTGTCGGACAATACGCGGTCCTCGGCCTCCATGCCGTTCAAGTCAATCCCGCGCGGGCCTGCCACCTCCACCGGACGAAACCGCTCCACCTCCAGCGTCCGCCCCGTCGTGTTGTGCAGGGTCACCGCAACGTCGGCAAACGGACGATCCGCATACACCCGCAGCCGATATACCAACGTCGGCTTTGCACGGTCGCCGCGATACGTCACCGTCCACGCGCGCCCGCTTCCCAGCTCTCCTTGGAAATTACTTTGCGCTATCGAGGGCGCGGGATAGCTCGACGTCTGCAGCCATGCGTCGCCCACCTTCACCGCAATCTGCGCATCATGCAGCCCGGCAACTCCATCCGCCGCAACCAGCGAATAGCTACCGTGCGCGGCATCCACCTGCGCCGTCAGCCCGTCCGCCGATGCTGTCCCCATCTGCGCCACCGCCGGAACGGCAAACCCCAGACCCACAAACCCCAGGCCTGCAGCGATCAACAACCCCACGTGCAGCCCTAGGGCACAGCACAACTTGCGCATCAGTCCATCCCTCCCGCTCCGGCAACCTTACGGTACGTGCTCCTGGCGTTCCGCACAGTCCTCAAAATATGCAGGATAGTGGACCCCGCTTGCCATCAGCGCCTCTATATCTTTGACGGGCCCAATCCCTCCGCGCGCACCCAGCCCTGTACAATTTAGCGCCGCGGCCGCACAGGCAAAGTCCAGCATCTGAGGCATCAGCCAACCTTGCAGCAACCCATAGATGAACGCCGCATGGAAAACGTCGCCCGCACCTGTCGTGTCCACCACGTCCACGCGATACGCTGGCGCGTAAAAGAACCGCTTGCCATCCCACGCCAGTACGCCATCGTGCCCCAGCGTGGCCGCGGCTACGCGGCACCCAAAGCGCTCTTGAATCTCCGTCAGCGCCCCATGTAGCTCGGCCTTGTGCGTCAGTTCTCCGGGAATATTCCGGCTCACAATGAGGTAATCCGTCTTGTAAAGCAGCTCTTCCACGCCTGGATACAGGTTGTCCAGATCCAGAATCACGGGAATTCCCGCCTCGCGCGCCCAATTAGCCGCCTGAATCGCCGCTGCTGTGTCATGCCCGTCCAGGTGCAGCGCCCGCGCGTCCACTATCCATTCGCGCTTCAGATCCTCCGGATGAAGCGTCACGCGATCATCGCGCTTCCACAGCACGGTCCGCTCGCCGGTGTCGTCCACAATGATGAACGCCTGCTGGCTCGCACAGTTTGGTGCCGTCATCAGGTGACTTTCCACGCCGGCTTTCTCGAACTCCGCGCGATGCAGTTCCGCCGCGCTGTCATCTCCCAGCTTGCCAATGTAGCGCGTGCGCAGACCCCAGCTTTGACAGGCGACCATCGCGCTCGCCACCTGTCCACCGGGCAACACGGATACAGAGTGGAACTCGACCTTCGAGCCTTGCGCGGGGTATTGCGGGAGCGGAATTACGGTGTCGGTCGCATTCAGTCCGACGCCAACAACATCCATCAGACATCCTCTTTCCTGCATTTACTATTGCCACTGTAAACAAAACGCAGGTTTTGTGAAACATGAAGGGTATTCAGGGGTTGCTCCCATGACTGACGTAAATCGCCGCGACTTTATCCGCGGGCTGGGCGCCGGAGCGTCCGCCCTTGCCTTGCATCAGGCCGGAGCGCAGGCCCGGCCTGCCGCGCACGCCATCCAGCCCATCGCCGGAAGCTGGTTCGAATTTCAGCATCACGCCACCGTCGAAGGCGTCGACTGGAATCCCGCTCTGGTGCGCTTCACCACTGAGCAGTGGGAGGCCAAGGTCCGCGAAATCGCCGAGACCGGCATGGAATACCTTGTCCTCATGGCCACGGCCGTCTACTATCGCGCCTTCTATGACACCAATATCTTCGCCAAATGGAACCTCGCGTGCCCCGATCCTCTCGAAGCTGTTCTGTCAGCCGCGGACAAATATGGAGTCAAGTTTTTCATCGGCGGCGGATTCTACGGAGACTGGGCCAGCGACAACACCATCCGCGATCCCATCGCCGCTAAAAAGCGACTGCAGGCCATCGAGCAACTCACGCATCTCTACGGCCACCACAGGAGCTTTTACGGTTGGTATTGGCCCGACGAAGCATTCATCAATCCCTATTACTCGCCTGACTTCATCGAGTACGTCAACCAGTGCTCGCATCTCGCGCGCCAGCTCACGCCTCATGCGAAGATCATGATTGCGCCCTATGGTACGCGCCGCGCGAAGCCCGATGACACCTACGTCCGCCAACTCCATCAACTCGACGTGGACATCATCGCTTACCAGGATGAAGTCGGCGTCCGCAAATCCAAGGTCACGGAAACCTCCGCCTTCTACGAGGGCCTTCGCCGTGCCCACGACCGTGCCGGGAAGGCAAAGATCTGGGCCGACGTCGAGATCTTCGAGTTCCAGGGTGAAGTCTACAAAAGCGCCCTCATGCCCGCACCCTTTAGTCGCGTCATTCAGCAGCTTCAGGCCGTCTCGCCCTGGGTCGAAAAAATCCTCGTCTACCAATACCTCGGCATGATGAACAAACCTGGCTCATCCGCCTTCGCTGGTTGCCCTGCGTCCACTCAGCTCTACACCGACTACGAGAACTGGAGGAGGTCGCAGCATCTCGTATGACCCTGCTGTACCTATTCCGCGTGCGCATCCTTCGTGTCGTCGCTTCCATTTGCTTCGGCAGCATCCTGCCGTTCGCTGCCGCGCAGCGGACGCCTGCAGCCACGGCACATCAGGCTCGGGCAGCAGTTGCGCTCGATGTCCTCCGCGTCCGCGCCGCTGGCGAGCCATCCCAGGCCGTCGTACATATCCCCGCTGGCCCTATCCACACCTACACTTGCGACGCCGTCATCATCGGTGCGGGCATGGGCGGCGTGAGCGCCGCGCTGGAGGCCGCTCGCCAGGGCATCACCGTTTGCCTTACCGAGCCGACGCTGTGGATCGGCGGCCAAATGACCTCGCAGGGCGTCTCCGCTTTCGATGGCAATCGCTGGATTGGCACCACCGGGGCCACCGCCACCTTCGCCGCGCTCAGCCACAGCATTCGCGCGTCCTATTACTTGCAACTCAAGGGACATCCCTTGTTCAATCCGGCCGACAACCTCGCCAGCTTCAATCCCGGCAACTGCTGGGTCAGCACCCTCTGCTTTCAGCCGCAACGCGGACTCGTCGCTCTCCAGCAGCTTCTTCAACCCTACATCGCCAGCGGAAGGCTGCAACTCTGGGTGCACACCGTACCCATGCGCGTCTCGCGCCACCGCCGCACCATCACCAGCGTGCTCGTCTACGACTTCGGCCACCGCGAATGGCTACGCCTGAGAGGGAAGTATTTCGTCGACGCCAGCGCCCTCGGCGATCTGGTCGCGCTCAGCGGCTTGCCCTATCGCATCGGCGCCGAGTCACGCCGCGAAACCGGCGAGCCCGACGCACCCGCACAAGCCAATCCCGACGCCGTACAGAGCGTCAACTACCCATTTCTTCTATTGCGCCGCGCCACGCCCGCATCCACCGGCCCCGAACCTCCACCACCCGGCTACGCCAAATTTAAATCGCAATACAGCCTCACGATTTACGGCCATCATGGAAATTCGCTGACCTACAAAGTCTTTGCCCAGGCTCCCCGCACGCCCGGCTCTTTCTGGAACTACCGCCGCCTGGTCGATAGCGCGCAATTCACATCCGGCTTGTTCCCCGGCGACCTCAGCATGGTCAACTGGAACAGCAACGACTACTGCGATGCGCATCTGCTCTCTGGCAGTCCGCAGCAGCAGGCGGAAGCTTTGCAGCAGGCCAAGCGCGTTTCGCTTGGATTTGCATGGTGGCTGCGCCATCGCGTACCGCGCGACAGCGGCCATGGCCGCGGCTATCCCGAGCTCCAGCTTATGCCGCAAGGCATGGGCAGTGCGGACGGCCTCGCGCAGCAGCCCTACATCCGGGAGTCGCGCCGCATCATTCCTTTGCGCACCATCGTTGAGCAGAGCCTCGCCGTCAAGTTCCAGATTGGCGCGCGCGCCGAGCTTTACCCGGACAGCGTCGGCATCGGCCAGTATCCCATCGACATCCATAGTTGTGGTGGCAACGACTTCACCTCGCAAACAAAACCCTACGAAGTCCCGCTCGGTGCGTTGATCGCCCGCGACGCCAACAACCTCCTCGCCGCTTCGCTTGACATCGGGACCACCCACATCACCAATGGAGCCTACCGCCTCCATCCCACCTTGTGGTCAATTGGCGAAGCCGTCGGCGCTACCGTCGCATGGTCCATCCAGCACCACACCACGCCCGCCACCATCGATCAAAGCAGGGAACAGATCCGTGGTCTCCAGCGCCTGCTTGTAACGCAAGGCCATCCCATCTTCTGGTTTGACGATGTCACGCCCGCCTCACCCTTTTTCGCGGCCGCGCAGCTCGCCGCGGCCCGGGGATGGCTCCCCGCGGACCGCAACTCCCTGCACTTCGCGGCATCGGTTCCGCTCTCCGGAGTCGAAGTTGTCCACGCTCTCCGCAAGAGCGGACTCGCCGCACGCATGCCGGCGGCAATGCTGCAGCATCTGGCCTCTCTCCGGTCGCCAACATGGAAAGATCTGCATCAGCCGCCGCCGGCGAACACGCAGTCCGGCCCAATCACCCGCGGAGCCTTTGCCGTGTGGCTTATGCGCGCGACCCTACCCTGAGGCAGAACGCGCGCCTAAGCGTCCATCGGACTCCAGACCGCAGGGATTAGTTCTTCGATCCCGGTTGGCCATCCTGCAGCATCGCCAGTGCCCGGTTCAGCAAGCGCTTGTACCGCGCTGCAGGATTCTTCCGGTCCCCGAAGCCCCAGTGCTTCTTCAGCTTCTGTGCCAGCACGTCGTCCGGCACATTCGCCTGATTCACCAGCTCCTGTACCGCCGCCAGCGCTTGCCCATACACCTGCGGGAAGTGCGCAAGCTCGGTGCGCGCGGTCTCC
>JAJYBT010000683.1 GCA_021778875.1 Acidobacteriota bacterium
GCGCTCTTCCACCTCCTTGGGCGAGGCCCCGGGCATGGCCGTCATCACGTCCAGCATCGGGACCTTGATCTGCGGGTCCTCTTCGCGAGGAATTCCCATGACTGCGATCAGGCCGAGCACCAGCGACGCAACCACCAGTAGCGGGGTCAGCTTGGAGTCGAGAAACGCGTGGGCCAGCCAGCCGGCAATGCCGTGCGGTTTGGTGGACTCTTCCGGCGTGGAGGGAGTCGGCTTCATGGCTGCTCCTCAATCTTCTTCCCGGCCAGATCACGGTCGCCGGGGTTATTCACAAGAGTGTCGCCCGCTGCTACGCCGGAAAGCACCTCAACCTCATCGCCTCGCTTGTTTCCCAGCGTGACGTAGCGCAGTTGTGCCACTCCATTGGCGTCAAGCGCGTACACGCAATTCAGTGAGCCGCGCATCACGACTGCCGACTGTGGCGCCAGAATCGCCGTGTGCATTGCGCCGGGTAGCTGTGCGCTGCCGTACATCCCAGCGCGCAGGTCCTTGACCGTAGGAAGATCAAGCTTCAGCAGGAAGCTGCGGCTGGCCGGGTCCGCGGCGGGAACAATCTGCGCCACCCTTCCGGTGATTCCGCTCGCCCCGGCTCCGTCAATGGATACCGGCATCTTCATGCCTTCGCGGATGGAGCCAATCAGCGACTCATCCACTGACGTGTAAAGTTGCAGCGGGCCGGTGCTGTCAATCTGCAAAAGCGGCACGCCTGGACTCGCCAACGTTCCGGGATCCGCCATGCGTGCGGTGACCACACCCGCGAAAGGAGAGCGGATCTGGGTGTAGCCAAACTGGGTGCGGGCGCCGGCGACAGCGGCCTTCGCCTCTTCGCCCTGTGCCTGCAATGCCTGCACCTGCAGCGCGGCAACCTGCGACTGCTTCTGGACCTGGTCGAACTCCTGCGGGCTTACGCTCTTCTCCTTCTGCAGCATCTCGTAGCGGGACAGCGTGCTGGCTGCCAGCGTGGCGCTGGTGTGCGCCGCCTGCTGCTGTCTCTCCACGGCAGCCTGCGCGGCCATCGCGCGATTCAACCCGGCGCGCTCCGCCGAATCATCCAGCGTAATCAGCAACTGCCCCGCACGAACATGATCGCCCGCCTGCACCCACACGCGTCGGATGGTTCCCGGCACCTGCGCCGAGATCGTTGCCGTCTCCTTGGCATGCACCGTTCCCGTCAGCGGAATCGACTGCGGAACCTGCTGCTCCGTCGCTTTCACGAGTTGGGCCTGGGCCACCGGCGGTGCTGCCGGCTTGGCCGCGTTGTTTTGCGAGCACCCCAGCAACAGAAATGGAATGGCAAACACGGGTACGGCAGGAATGAGAGAAGAAAATCGTAGCGTCATTGCAGGTTCTCCGCTGAGTTGGGCGTCAGCGCGCCCGTGGCATATAGAAGGTTGGCGTAGGCAACCGTGTTCTGGTACGCGGCGCGCCAGTAATCGTTCTGGCTCCGCCGCTGTGCGTCTTCTGCGCGCAGCATGTCAGTAATGGTGGCAAGGCCGGCGCGGTAGCGATTGCTCACGATGCGCAGGCTCTCGGCCGACTGCTCCATCGCAGCCCGCGCCGTCTCCACCATCCGCTCCGCCGTGCGGTGCTGCGTCCAGGCCTGGCTTACCGCCAGCCGAGTCTGCTGCTCGCCCGCACGCTCCTGGGCTTCGGTCCTTTGCCGGGCCGCTTGCTGTTGTTGCAGGCGCGCACGCTTGCCCAGCGGCAGAATATCCACGTTAAGCTGCACGCCGGCCACCCAGTGGTTGCCACCGTTGCCGGCAAAGGTGTCCCGGTCAGTTTCCCAGTTGCCGTAGGCGCTCACCGTCGGGTAGAAGTCCGCGCGCGCGGCAGAAACCGCCGCTGTCTGCGCCGACTGCTGCTGGCGCAGTGCCCTTAAGTCGGGCCGCGCCTTCAGCGCGCTGGCAATATCGTCCGCGAGCACGCCGTCAGGATAGCTTCGCGCCTGCAGCGGCTTCAGCGTCGCAGAGGGCAAGCTGTCCACGCCCATCGCCGACTGCAGCGCAGCCCAGGCAGCGTCCGCATTACCCTCGGCCGCAATCAGCTCCTGCTGCCGCTCCGAGAGGTTCACCTGCGCGGAAAGCACATCTGAGTCGACAGCCAGCCCAGCCTTCACGCGGGTCTGTGCATCGTGCAGCAGGGCTTGGGCCGTCGCCACCTCGTGGTGAGCTACGGCAATTTGACGCTCTGCATACAGTACCGCTTGGTACGCCTGCACCACGCCGAGCACAATGCTCTGCTGCGCCTCAGCGCTCATGGATGCGGCACTCGCCGCCGCAAACCGTGCGCTCTTGATCTGGTTCTGTGTCCCAAACCAGTTAAAGAGCATCCACGATCCGCTCGCTCCGGTGGCAAAGTTACCGATGGGGGAGGGCTTATTGAGTGCATTCAGGGCAAAGTCATTTTGGGTGAACCGCTGCTGCCGCAACCGCGTGCCAAACGCGTACACCGGGTCGTTGCCCCGCGAAATATCTTCTGAGAACGTAAAGTGCGGCAGCAGTCCCGTCCGAGCCATGCTTACGCCGGCCTGCGCCTCTTTAACGCCTGCTTGCGCCGCTGCGGCATTCGGGTTCTTGTCCAGCGCAATCGCGATCGCCTGCTGCAAGCTCAGCGATCCAGGCTGGGCATTCTGGGTCTGCGCAGACAGCCAAGCCGTCGGGACCACCAGCATGACCGCCGTCACAACCCATAAAGCATTGATTTTTCGACTGGTTCTTCTCGCGTTCCGCAACACTCCGCAGCCTCCATTCACATGAATAGAGACCCTATCGCTGCAGGTGTTACAGATTCGGAGGAAGTTTTTTGCCGGTACGAAACCGAGCTTGGGCCTAGCTCGCTATCAGCCGCAGGTACTCCTCGGCCAGCTGCCGCCGCAGCGCCGCGCAAACCTCGCTATTCAGCGGAATATCCAGCTTCCGGCAGCGGTCGATCGCGCGCTTCAGGTCGCCGATAAAGGCGATGCACTCCGGGCAGGCCGCAATGTGCGCCTCCATCTGGTCGCAGGTCTTCGGCTTCAGCCGTCCATCTAGGTATTCCGACAAGTTGCCGAAGAGCTCCG
>JAJYBT010000684.1 GCA_021778875.1 Acidobacteriota bacterium
TCAGAAACTTCTCCATGCTCCCCGACGAGCTCTCGACCGGCCTCACTTCTCTGCTGGAAGGCCAGGACCGGCTCTGCATGGTCACCGAGTTCACACTTGATCGCAACGTCTGCGACACAGAGAGCTGCGTCGCCTCCAGCCGCATCTATCCCGCGCTCGTAAACAACAAAGCTCAACTCGCTTACCCCAGCATCGGAGCGTGGCTTGACGGCAAAGCAGACCCTCCGTCCAAGGTCGCCGCATCCACCGAACTCCAGGCGCAACTCAAACTTCAGGACGAAATCGCCCAGCGACTCAGGCTCGAGCGCTTCCGGCACGGCGCACTGAACATTGAAACAGGCGAAGTCCTGGCCACCCTTGAGAACAACGAGATCAAGCTCGACGGTGAGCACAAAAACTCCGCTACCGAACTCATCGAAGACTTCATGATCGCGGCCAACGGCGTCGTGGCCCGTGCCCTCGAGGCACATCGCATCTCGTCGATCCGGCGCATCGTTCGCACACCCGAGCGGTGGGACAGGATTGTTTCGCTCGCTGAAAGCCACAACTTCAAGCTGCCGGCAACACCTGACTCGAAGGCACTGAATGATTTCCTGCTCGAGCGGAAAGAGCATGACCCCGACCACTTCCCCGATCTCTCGCTCGTCATAGTCAAGCTGCTCGGACCTGGCGAGTATGTGCTGGAGCGCCCGGGCGATCCGCCGCAGGGCCACTTCGGACTCGCCGTCGAAGACTATACCCACTCCACCGCGCCCAACCGCCGCTATCCCGATCTCGTGACGCAGCGGCTGCTCAAGGCCATGATCGCCGGCACGTCCTCGCCATATTCCGATGATGAGCTAACGGCAATTGCGCTCAACTGCACCAACAAGTCCGCGGCCGAGCGCAAAGTCGCGCGGGAAATGCAAAAGCGGATGGCAGCCGTGGCGATGCGGCACCGCATCGGCGAGCACTTCCATGCCTTCGTGACGGGCGTCACGCCGGCCGGAACTTTTGTGCGCACCATCGCACCTCGCGTCGATGGGATGCTGATTCGCGGGCAGCGCGGCGCAGACGTCGGCGACCGCCTGAACGTGCAGCTTGTGCGTACTGATCCGATGCGCGGATACATCGACTTCGAACGCATCTGAAAACTCAGGAGGCAGCAGCTCCATGCGTCCGCACCTGGCAACCCTGGTCGATGACTTCCGCAAACGCGGAAGCGGCATCGCCATCGTCAGCCATCGCGGCAACCGTCGCATCGCCTCCACCTACGCCGATCTCGCCGCGCTCGTCGATCGTTTCGCCGCTTCGCTCATCGAGCGCGGTATCCCCTCCGGCGAACGTGTCGTCATCTGGGGACAGAACGGCGTCGAGTGGATTGCCGCCTTCTTCGGCTGTGTCATGCGCGGCGTTATCTGCGTGCCCCTCGATGCAGCCGGCAGCCCGGAATTCGCACATCGCGTCATCCAGGAAACCACTCCGCGCCTCATCGTCGGCGATGCCGAGCTGCTTGGTCAGCTCGATCCCGGCCCGGCGCACCTCCCATTTGAAGACTTCGCAACCGCGCTGCCCTCCGCCGCCGCACCCGCCGCAATCGAGCCTGGCCTCTCGCTCGACAGCCCACTGCAAATCCTCTTCACTTCCGGAACCACGGCCGAGCCCAAAGGTGTCGTCCACACCCATCGCAACATTCTCGCTAGCGTTGCCCCCATCGAAAATGAGATCCCCAAGTACCTCAAGTACGAGCGCTGGGTCCATCCGCTTCGCTTCCTGCACACCCTCCCGCTGAGCCACGTCTTCGGCCAGTTCATGGGACTCTGGGTGCCGCCGCTCCTCGGCGCAGAGGTCCACTTCGAGTCGCGCCTTCAGGGCCAGCGCCTCATCGAGTTATCAAAGCGCGAGCGTATCTCAGTGCTCGCCTCCGTGCCGCGCGTGTTGGCCCTCCTCCGCGACCAGTTCATCGCGGACCACCCCGACCTTCCCGCAGCCATCCAGGCCGTCCAAGGACAGCGCGTCTGGAAGCGCTGGTGGCACTTCCGCAAGATTCATCACACCTTCGGTTACAAATTCTGGGCCTTCGTCTGCGGAGGAGCCAGCCTGCCCGAAGAAGTCGAATCCTTCTGGACCACCCTCGGCTTCGTACTCATTCAGGGCTACGGCATGACGGAAACCGCCGCCCTCATCACCCTCAATCACCCCTTCAAGACCAGCCGCGGAACCATCGGCAAGGTCCTCCCCGGACGCACCGTAGAAATTCGCCCCGACGGTGAGCTCGTCGTCCGCGGCGACATGGTCTCAACCCAGACTTGGCGCGGCGGTGCAATCCAACATGCCGAATCCCCCTGGCTCGCCACCGGCGACCTCGCCAGCAAAGATGAAGAAGGCCGACTCCGCTTCCTCGGCCGCAAAAGCCAGGTCATCGTCACTTCCTCCGGCCTCAACGTGCACCCCGAAGACGTCGAAGCCGCCCTCAACCCTGAAGAAGGAGTCCAGGCCTCCGCCGTCGTTCCTCTGCTCACCACATCCGGAACCGAGCCCGTCGCCGTTCTCCTCTTTCGCGGCTCGCGCGACGAGGCCGAGCAGGCCGTCATCTCAGCTAATGCTCGTCTCGCCGACTTCCAACGCATCCGCCAATGGCGCATCTGGCCCGAGCTCGACTTCCCCCGCACCTCAACCGGAAAAATTCAGCGCCACAAAGTTACCGAATGGGTCAACGCGCAGCACGCACAGGCCCGCGGGGGCCATACCACCTCCGACCCGCTTCTCGCGCTCATCCTCTCCATCACGCGCGCCCAGCCGGAAAAAACCGGCGACAACGCCCGCCTGCAAGAGGACCTACAACTCGACAGCCTAGGCCGTGTCCAGCTCCAGGCCGAGCTCGAGCAAAAACTCGGCCTCACCCTCGGCGACGAAATGCTCGAGCAGGTCACCACCCTCGGCGAACTACGCCACGCGCTCGGCCTCGACGTCGCCCACGCTTCCGCTGCGCAGGAAGCTGCCTCGGCGCCTTTCCCCGCGCGCGTCGAACCGCGCAACGACATCTATCCCCGATGGCCCTGGACTTGGCCCATCCGCACCATCCGCACCCTCTTCA
>JAJYBT010000685.1 GCA_021778875.1 Acidobacteriota bacterium
AGCGTCATTGCCTGAGGCTCCTGCTGCAGAAGCCACGAGCTCGGGCGTGCGGTCGCCCATCCTTCCCAGGTTGTAGCCGGAGAGGATGTTCAGGATCTCCAGCAACACGGCTCCGCCGGAGGACGGGGGTGGCGCGGTGATGATGTCGTAGCCGCGATAGCTGCCGGTGAGCGGCGCGCGGTCCTTCACCTCGTAGCTTGCCAGGTCGGCGGCGGTGATGAGGCCTCCGCCCTTCTGGATGGCGTCGGCGAGTTCGTGCGCCATCGCGCCGCGATAGAAGGTGCTCGGGTCGGCGGCGATGCGCTTTAGCGTCGCGGCCAGCTCGGGCTGCACAAAGCGGTCGCCCGCCTTGTAGAAGTTGCCGTCGCGCTGGAAGAGGTGGCGCGAATCCGGGAACTGCGGCAGGTTGCGCGCGGCTGCCATGGTGTGGGCCTCTTCCTCGGGCAGGATGAAGCCGTCGGTTGCGAGGCGGATGGCGGGAGCCATGTCGGCGGCCAGCGACAGCTTGCCGAAGTGCTTCTGCGCATACACCAGGCCGGCAACCGTGCCGGGAACGCCTATGGCGCGATAGCCCAGCGTTGACGCTCCGGGAATCACGTTGCCCTGCGCGTCCAGATACATGTTGGCGGTGGCGGCCTGCGGCGCGCGCTCGCGGTAGTCGAGGAAGTGCGTGCTTCCGTCGTGCATGCGGATGAGCATGAAGCCTCCTCCGCCGAGATTGCCTGCCTGCGGGAAGACGACGGCCAGCGCGAAGCCGACGGCGACGGCGGAGTCCACGGCGTTGCCGCCGCGCTTCAGGATCTCGACCCCTGCGTCGGAGGCATCGTGCTGGATGGTGACCACCATCGCGTGCTTTGCCTGCGTGGGCGGCGGGCTGACGATGGTGTACGGATTGGGAACCTGCGCCGAGGCCGCCGTCAGCAGCGAGAGAACTAGAGCAACAGCCGGGAGACGAGTGCCAGGACGCATTCAGGGAAACTCCAGTCCGCAGGAGGTGGCGGGTTGCTCCCAGCATAAAAGACGGCAGTGCATCGCTTCACGGGATGCACTGCATCCTGAACAGGAGTATTGTGATCGGCATGAAAAAGAGCCTGTTGTGCGGAGTTCTGGTGTTTGCCTCGACGATGTGGTGCGGGGCCGCGGTGGACATGTCGTCCATCACCAATGCGCAGGCGTCCGGCGGCCTGCGCGAAGCCCTTACCCGAAGCATCACCACGTCGGTGGCGGAGACGGGCAAACCTGGCGGCTTTGAGAGCAATCCGCTGATCCGCATTGGCATGCCCGACAAGCTGCAAGGGGTGGCGCGGGGGCTGCGTGCCGTCGGCATGGGCAAGCAGGTGGACAGCTTCGAGCACAGCATGAATGCCGCCGCCGAAGAGGCCGCGCCGCGTGCCAAGACCATCTTTATGGAAGCGTTGAAGTCCATGACCATCGAGGATGCGAAGGGCATCGTGCTGGGGGGCAACACCGCCGGGACGGAGTTCTTCAAGCGCAAGACCTCGGCGCAGGTGGCCGAAGCCTTCCGCCCGATCATTGAGAATGCGATGGAGCACACCGGGGTGCAGCAGAAGTTCAGCGCGCTGATGGGCTCGGCGCCCAGGTTGCCCTTTGGGGGCGGCTCGCCGCAGGTGGACATCAACAACTATGTGCTGCAGAAGAGCGTGGACGGCATGTTCACCATGATGGGCGAGGAGGAGAAGAAGATCCGCACCAATCCCGCGTCTCAGGTGACACCTCTGCTCAGGAGCGTCTTCGGCGGCCGCTAGCTGCGGATCGCATTGCATTGCTGGAATCGCGGCGAGAAACCTTGAAGGCACCGCGCACGTCTCGCTCATGATGCAGCGGTTGCTCTGAGAAACATAAGACTTTTCCGTGCCTTTCCCCTATGATGTGGAGAACCCTCTGCTTAGCGAGTTGCAGCGTGGTTTCTTCCTCAGGAGCGGAGCATGAAGTCTGCCATCGCGAAGCCGTGGATTCTGGTCGCTGTACTCAGCATCATTTCGCTCGGAGGCAGCCGGGGCGCTCTCTGCCAGCAGGAGATGCATCCAGACCCTGCGGTGAGCACTCCGGCCGCATTGCCGGATGCGCCTGCACCGACGGTAGCCCCCGACGCAAACTCAGGCAGTGACAAGCCGGTGACCGTGAAGGGGAGCATTGTGCGCGGGCTGCGGGACGAGGTTGCGGTGCTGACCTCGCCAGCGCGGTTCCAGGTGCGCGACCTGCGCTGGTTTGTGCCGCTGACAGCGGCGACGGCGACAGCGTTTGTAACCGACGAGAAGACAATGCAGGAGGTCGTCACCTCGAACCCGTCCTTCAATCAGCGTGCGATTGACGTCTCAAACGGGATGGTGGGTGGAGTGATCGCCATGCCTGTCGCGCTGTTTGCCGCCGGCAGCCTTCGCCACGACGACCATGCACGTGAGACCGGAATCCTGGGCTCGCAGGCGATGGTCAACGCCTTCCTTGTCGGCGAACTGGTCAAGCTCGTCTCCTTCCGCGAGCGGCCAAATGTGGACAACGGAGAGGGCAGGTTCTATGTGGGCTCCTCGGGAGCCAACTCATCCTTCGTCTCCGAGCACAGCCTGATCGCATGGTCCTCCGCCGCAGTCGTGGCAGGCGAGTATAAGAGTCCGTGGGTGCAGGCGGGCGTGTACTCGCTGGCGACGGGCGTGAGCGTGACGCGCGTGCTGGGCCGCCAACATTTCCCCTCCGACGTGCTGCTGGGCAGCGCGGCAGGATGGCTGATTGGGCATTATGTTTACAAGGTGCACCACCACTGGCATCGGGTGCGGTAGCGGGTACGGCTATTTCAACCTAGTGTCCTGAGTCATTAGTTCGCTTGCAAAAGCGTGCGACTGAGTCGAGGATCTGGTCTGCGGTTTTGTGCCATATGAAGGGTTTTGGATCTGTGTTGTGGTGTTCGATGAAGCGGTTGATGGCCGCTTTGAGTTCCTTGGTGGAGCGATGGACGCCGCGGCGAAGCTGGCGTTCGGTGAGCAGAGCGAACCAGCGTTCCACCAGGTTCAGCCATGAGGCCGAGGTGGGCGTGAAGTGGACGTGGAAGCGGGGGCGCCTG
>JAJYBT010000686.1 GCA_021778875.1 Acidobacteriota bacterium
GGCCTGTCGGCGCCCAGGTGTGAAACGGCCACATGCCGGCCAGAATCGCGAAACCTGTAAACACCAGCGGGAAGCACCACATCTGAAAGCTCACCGGCAAGCCTGCATGGGCCAGGTCTACGAGGCCAGTCGAGTGGCTGCCTGACGTGGCGTACGCCGCCAACAGGCCCACAAGCACCATTGCCGAACCAACAAAGGAGTAGAGCGCAAGTTTCATCGCGCCGTACTCGCGCCGCGTCGAGCCCCAGATGGCGATCAGGAAATACTTGGGCACGATGGCAATTTCATAAAAGACGAACAGCAGAAACAGGTCGAAGCTGAGAAAGACCCCGTAAACGCCGCCGATAAGCGCCAGGTAAAAGGCGAAAAACTCATTGGTGCGCAGCTCGATGTTCCAGCTGAACAGCACGCCGGCCACTGCCGCCAGCCCCGTCAGCAGCACCAGCACCAGGCTGATGCCGTCAGCCGCCAACAGATAGTGAATCCCCATCAATGGAACCCAGGTCGCATCAACAATGGTCATGCGGGGATAATGATTCGCCCTGCCCGCCGCAAACCCTGCCACGGCAAGTGCCAGCCCGGCCAGGGCCACGATAAGCGCCAGCCATCGCGAAAGGGCCGGCTTGCCCTTGGGCAGCAGCGCCTGGGCAAGCGCCCCGGCAAACGAGAGATAGATCGTCCAAGCCAACATCTAAAATCTCCAGTGCGCCAGCAGGTTCACAACCGTTGGGTTCACGCTGTCCACAATCAGTTGCGGCACAAGGCCCAGCAGCAGCATCAGTCCAATCACCGGCGCCATTGCCAGCCGTTCCTTGCCATACATGTCAGGGAAGCTGGCCCACCGCTCTGGAACCGGACCGGCAAACACTTTCTGGATCACGGTCAGAATCACTGCCGCCGTCACCAGCAGCCCGAGTATCGAAACCGTAGCCGCCACCCACGAGAGCGGGAAGACGCCGCGGAAGATCAGGAACTCGCCGACGAAGCCGTTCAAGCCCGGCAGCCCAAGGGACGAAAACAGCACAATGCCCATCATCCCTGCAAACACCGGCGCGGGTTTGCGCAATCCTCCAAAGTCGTCGATTCCGCGCTCGCCGCCCGTGCGCTCCTGCATCATGGCGATAAACCAGAAGAGTGCCGCAGCGGTGATGCCGTGGTTGAACATTTGCAGAATCACGCCGTTCAAGGCTGCCGCCTGGCTGGTTTGCTCCGCCGCTCCCGCAGCCGGAACCGCAAGAGCGAAGATGCCCAGCAAACAGTAGCCGAGGTGGTTCACTGAGGAGTAGGCGAAGACGCGCTTCAAATCCTTCTGCGCCGCTGCGGCCCATGCCCCCATCACAATTGTCAGCACCGCCAGCGCCAGCAGCGGCGTCCGCATCTGCGCTATCTGATGCCCGAACAGAGGCACCGCAATGCGCAACAGTCCATAGACGCCCATCTTTGACATTGCGCCTGTCAGCAGCATCGTCACCGGCGAAGGAGCCTCGGCATAAGCCGCAGGCAGCCAGGTGTGAAACGGCGCCAGCGGCACCTTCACCGCGAAGCCTGCCAGAACGCCGATAGCCAGCCACATCATCACCGGCCCCAGATGCGCGGTCACCATCTGTTCAAGTTGCCCGCTTGAGGCCATGGCCGAAAGCTGGATAAAGTCCATGTTGCCGGTTGAGAGGAAGACCGCGAGAAACGCCAGCAGCAGCGCCACGCTGCCCGCCATGGTGTAGACAAAAAACTGCGTCGCCGCCGGTCCGCGTCTCGCTCCGCCCCACAGCTTGATCAGGAAGAACGCCGGAATCAGGCTCAGCTCCCAGAACAGAAACCAGTGGAAGAAGTTGAGAGCCGTGAAGGACCCGAACAGTCCCGCCTCCAGCAGTAGAACCAGTCCGAAATAGAGGTTTGGCTGCCGATGCACGCGGTGCGCGGCATCCACTGACATGAGGGTGACAATGGCCGACAGCACCAGCATCAGCGCACCCAGCGCATCCACGCCCAGGTGGTACTCGATGCCCAGCGACGGCGCCCACGCTGCGCGCTCCACCAGTCCAATACTCCCGTCGATGGGCAACTTCGTCCACACCACCAGGGACAGCGCCAGCCCGCACAGCGTCGTCAACAGGGCGACGCTCCGCGCGTGCCTGCCGGCCACCAGCGCAATCACCGCCCCCAGCACGGGCAGCACGGTCAACAAAGTCAATACAGGAAGTCCGTTCATCCCCGGCTGCTCCAGATCAGAATCGCGGCCAGCACCACCACCGCCAGCGCCAACAGTCGCAGATACGTCTGCACGCGGCCGGTCTGCACCCGCGCCAGCAGACCACCGCCCGAGGCCAGTTCTTCGCAGCCTTTGTCGAAGCCGCCGTCCACCCAGTGCATATCGATGAGCCGGTTCAACTGCGCCCAGCCCCGGAAGATCCACGCCACGCCTGTCACAACTCCGCCCCAGACGCGGCGGTCTAGCCAGTCGGCAACCTTTGCCCACCAGCCGTAGAATGCAATCACCGTCACTCCGTACAACTCATCTACATACATCTTGTTGTGCAACCAGCCCCAGGCCAGCGGAGCTGCTCGCTCCAGCGCATCTGGCTCCTCTGCGTCCGGCGATTTTCCGCCGTAGATCCACCACCCCAGGCCAAGGCCAAGAAAGACCACCAGCGTTGACGTGCCCATCAGCGGCAGCAGGCCCGGCTCGCCAAACCCTGCCATGCCGAATCCTGCCGCGCGGTCGGTGAGAAACGCTCGAAACCACGGCCACGCCGGAGTTCCAATCGCGCCCAGCGCAACTGCAAAGAAGGCCAGGATCGCCAGCGGCATCGTCATCACTGCCGGGCTCTCATGCGCCGTCTTGTGTCCGCGCCACTCGCCGAAGAAGACGTACGCCACCTGCCGCGTCATATAAAACGCGGTCAGCACGGCGCCAAACACCAGCATGTAAAACGGCGCCCTGGCTACGCTCCAGTGCTGCGCGGCTTCGAGAATGCCATCCTTGCTCCAGAAGCCGGAGAACAGCAGCGGAAATCCGCACAGCGCCAGCATGCCCACCGCGTACGTCATGAACGTGAGCGGCATCATCTTCCT
>JAJYBT010000687.1 GCA_021778875.1 Acidobacteriota bacterium
GGTGGCTTCCGCAACATCGAGGTCGATCACATTACTGCGCTCAGCGGAGTTCCGTCTGGAGTTCTCTTCAAATCAGCGCATACGCGCGGCGGCTTTGCGCATGACATCCGCATCCATGATCTGGATATTGAGGGCGTTGCAATTCCGATCCACATCACCATGAACTGGAATCCGAACTATAGCTATGCAACGTTGCCGACCGGCATGAAAGATATTCCGAGCTACTGGAAGACGCTGACCACGCCTGTGCCCGAGGCGCAGGGATTGCCGCATTTCAGCGACGTGCACATCTGGAACATCAAGGCAACCGGCGCCAGGCGGGCCTTTGATGTGAGCGCTTATCCGAATGCGACTCTGGATAACTTCCGGCTCGATCATCTTCACATCCAGGCGGCAACGGCCGGTGTAATTGCGAATGCCAGAAACTGGTCCATTACCGACAGCGCCATCGAAACGCAGGATGGAAGCAAGCCCGTCCTCACGAGCTGGTCCGTGGAAAGACCGGCCGAAGTGCCGTACGGGGAGCCGAAATAGCTCTGCGAACAACCCGCATCCCATACTCTGCTCAGCATACGAATCCTGTCATTTATTGAGGAGCGACAGGGAGGCGAATCAGGGACGGGAAAGATCCAGCGCGCCTGTCAAGCTCGACACACGCTCCACATGATGACCGCGGCACCATGATTCCAGTCCGCGAGCCAGGCGTTCCACAGCGCGAGGGTCCGCATAGCTTGCCGTTCCCACCTGCAAGGCTGTTGCACCGGCCAGCAGGAATTCAACCGCATCTTCGGCGGTAACAATGCCGCCCATGCCGATCACCGGGATGGAGACTGCACGCGCAACCTCGTAAACCATGCGCAGAGCAATGGGCTTAATGGCAGGCCCGGAGAGCCCTCCCGTTACATTGCTCAGCCGCGGCTTGCGCGTCTCTGGATCGATGGACATCGCCAGGAATGTATTCACCAGGCTCACCGCATCGGCTCCAGCTTTCTCGGCAATCTTTGCCATCTGCGCAATGGAGGTGACGTTGGGCGACAGCTTCACAATCAATGGGCGCGTGGTTGCAGCGCGGGCACATCGAACTAGGTACTCCAGCGATCCCGGATCCGCTCCAAAGGCCATTCCGCCGGCGTGCACGTTCGGGCAGGAGACGTTGAGCTCATAGGCCGCGATGCCCGCAGCCTCATTCAGCCGCTCGATCACTGCCACGTATTCGGCTTCAGTGTAGCCAAAGACGTTTACAAACACCTTGCACTTTGGGTAGCGGCTCATCGAAGGCAGTTTGCGCGCCACGAACTCATCGACGCCCACATTCTGCAGACCGATTGCGTTCAGCATGCCGGAAGCCGTCTGCACAATTCGCGGCGGCGGATGGCCGCTCAGCGGCTGCAGCGAGATACCCTTGGTGACGAAGCCGCCTATGCGCTCCAGCGAGACAATCTCTTCAAATTCAATACCGTAGCCAAAGGTGCCGCTGGCGGCTATGACCGGGTTGGAGAGTTCCAAGCCGGCCAACTGCACTTTCATGTCGGGTTTCACGAGCGGCAATCTTCCTTGGCAATCATGGTTTTTACTGATTGGTGCCGTGGACGGGCTTCAGCGCTTCAGTCAGCACTCGACCTACAGCCGCTGAGGGCCGGTTCACCCCGGCCAGCGAGGCGAACGTGACTGCCAGATCCACAGGAGCCACTTTCTCATGATACTCGCCGGGGATAAACGGTGTCCCGTAGAAGGCGAGCGGAACATGCCGGTCATAGTTCCAGGGGCTGAAGTGGGTCGTTCCTCCCCACGAGCGCACATCCTCCATCTGGTAGGCCCCGAGCACCAGCATTACGTACCAATTGCCGTGGTAAGTGTAGCTGTGCTCAAGCTCACGGCCCCATTCCGTGGGTGGCACCTGGCCGTTGGCCAACTGGAGCCGCGTATAAACATCCGCCACCTGCGGCGCGGGCGGCATCCTTTGTTGCAGAGGCAGCGGCCCAGCCGGCTTGGGCGCCTGGTCTTCCACCGCCTTCGGCAACAACGAAGCCACCACATTCTCCGCTGTCTGCTCGTCAATGTGGACCTTCTGGAAGGCCTTCTTGTTGAGCACGATATACGGCAGTTCCGGCCCCGGCATCAGGTAGTCCACCTGTTGGCCGCGGGAGTAGCGGGCGTTCAACGCCTTGTTCAGCTGGTCGTAAAGCGTCTCCAGATTCACCATGCCCGAGTCAATGCCCAGCTTTGCGGCTTGGCTCGCCACCGGAGCCACCCCGTGGTCCGCGGTCAGGGCAAGCCACGTGTTCTTCAGGCCGATGTTCTGGTCCAGCCAGGTGAAGAAGGTTCCCATGTCGTGGTCAAGGCTCAGAATCATCTCCTGTTCCGAGTCCGAATCCGGCCCGAACTGGTGCCCTTGAATGTCATTCGCGGAAAGCGAAATGGTCAGCAGGTCCGTCACGCCGTTTTGTCCCAGCTTTTCGCCCGTGATCAGCGCCTTGGCAAAGTCCAGTTCGTAGCGATTGGCGGCCGGAGTTCTGCCTACAAGCTCGAAGAACTGCGTTGTCCCAGCGGCATTTGCTTCATGCTCCGCCTGCTCAATGCGCCCACTGGCGTTAAAGGCCTTGGCCCACTCCGGCAGATGCTGCATGTAGTAGGTGGAAGTGGTGAACAGCCCGGTCGAGGGCTCGATCCAGAATGCGCCGTTGGCGGCCTGTCCCGCCGGCAGAATCGCCGCCCGGTCCTTCAGCGATACGCCGAACACCCGCGCCCGTCCCTGCGTGGCCAGGCGCAACTCATCTCCCAGCGTGGTCGCGCGTAAATTGCGCGGAGACGCACCGATCAGGTAGTGCAGGGCATCCGGCCCGGCGCCCGGCTGGTTGGCGGGAATCAGCGATGCCGGCAGGTCCACAAGCTGGTAGCGCTCATCCTCAACGGAGGTGACTTTGTGCACGTCGGACCGTGAGGCGTCCCACCACTCGTTCGATTCGATTCCATGCCCGTCTGTATAAGCGCCTGTTCCAATGGTGGAGTGGCCGGGAGCCGTCTTCGTGTTGGCGTAGTCGTAGTAGCAATCCGTGAACCACGCTCC
>JAJYBT010000688.1 GCA_021778875.1 Acidobacteriota bacterium
CACTTCGCAAGGAAATCGGTTTGGCGAGACCGTTGTCGAGCAGGTAGCGGCTAATCGCGGAGAGCCAGACCATGTCCGTTCCCGGCGCCGGGCTGAAGAAAATGTCCGCTCGCTCGGCCATCTCGTGTTTGCGAATGTCAGCCACGATGAGCTTCTGCCCGTGCAGTTTGTGTGCGCGTTTGACGCGCGTGGCGAGCACCGGATGCGCCTCAGCCGTATTGCTGCCGATGATCATGACTAGCTTCGATTGTGCGATGTCGCTGATGGAGCCGGAGTCGCCGCCATAGCCTACGGTGCGGAACAGGCCCGCCGTTGCTGGAGCCTGGCAGTAGCGCGAGCAATTGTCGATGTTGTTGGTGCCGGCCACGGCGCGCGCCAGCTTTTGCATAAGGTAGCTTTCTTCGTTCGTGCATTTCGAGGACGAGATGAAAGCGAGTGCGTCCGGGCCGTGCTGCGCTTTGATTTCGTTGAGTCGACGGGCAATGAGGCCGAGGGCTTCATCCCAGGTTGCCTCGCGGAAGGTGTCTCCCTCGCGGATCAGCGGCTTGGTGAGCCGGTCGGGGCTATTCACGAAATCCCAGCCGAATTTGCCTTTCACGCAGGTGGAGATGTTGTTCGCGGGGCCCTCGCCGGGCTCAATCTTGAGGATGTGTCGATCTTTCGTCCACACGTCGTAGCTGCAGCCCACTCCGCAATAGGTACAGACAGTCTTGGTGCGTTTGACGCGGGCCTCGCGCATGGCAGATTCCGTGTCAGACAGCCGCAAAATGGGGCCGTAGCCGATCTCGGGTTCGATGGCTTTGACAACCTCGATCATCTCGCTGAGTGCCTGGCTGGGCAAGGCGGTGAAGTAGCCGGCGCGGCCGACCATGGACTTTTCCATGAGTGCATTGCAGGGGCACACCGTGACGCAATGGCCGCAGGAAACGCAGCTAGATCCGGCAATCTGGGTGCCGCCGTCCCACAACACACGGGGGTACTCGTCTTCCCAGCGGATGGAGAGGGTTTCATTCACCTGCACATTCTGGCAGGCCTCCACGCAGCGCCCGCAAAGGATGCACTGGTTCGGATCATAGCGATAGAAGGGGTTTGACTCGTCCTTCTGGTAGGGCTTTTCCTTGAAGGGATATTTTTGATGCTCTACGCCTAGCAGCGCCGTGGTGTTGTGCACTGTGCAGTTGCCATTGTTGTTGTCGCACACGGTGCAATAAAGCAGATGGTTGGCTAGAATGCGGTCGAAAGCCTCTCGCTGGGCGGCCCGAGCAGAATCCGACGTCGTGCGCACGCTCGCATTCGCTCTGACATTCTCCGCACAGGCGCGCGCGAGCTTGCCGTCAATCTCAATCATGCAGGTATCGCAGGTCTGGATGGGGCCGAGACGATGGTGGTAACAGACTTGCGGCAGCTTTGCGTGGCGATTAATGGCGTCGATAAGGCGCTCGCCTTCCACGGCGTCTACGAGCTTTCCATCCAGATGAAACCGGCAATTATATGAGGTCTCCATGCGCGCAACTCCCTGCGGACTCAATAGCTAAAGTTTCGATGAAGTTCGTCTCTACTGCTTGCTTGGATGTTGCTTTAACCGATGAGTGTGCCTGAGCAGGATGCAGCTTGCAAGGCCGGGAACGGACGGGCTTGATGCGGCGAAAAAGCAGCCTCGCCAATGCGCACTCCTTATAATGCAAACATCGGATGCCGATGCCTCAGACAATACGAACGATCGTGCTGACCGGCTTTATGGGTGCGGGCAAGTCGACGATTGGTCCCATGCTGGCGCGGGTGCTGGGTTGGGAGTTCGTGGACGCGGACACAGCGATTGAGGCTCGGACGGGGAAGTCAATTGCCAAGATTTTCGCGGAGCTAGGCGAGCCGGCATTCCGCACGCTGGAGGCAGAGGTGATCCGAGAGCATGTGAGTCAGACGAATTTGGTGCTGGCGTTGGGCGGCGGAGCCTTGGAGACAGAGCCGACCCGCGCGCTGCTCCACAACTATCCAACTGCCTGCCTGGTGTTTCTGGACGCGCCGCTGGACGTTCTGGTAACGCGCTGCCTGGAGCAGCCCGGCGCGGCGGAAAGGCCGGTGCTAGCGGACCGCGAAGGGCTGCTGCGCCGCTTCTACGCGCGATTGCCTCTCTATCGCGAGGCGCATCTTACCGTTTCGACGGCGGGATTAAGCACGGACGAGGTGGTAGCAAGGATTACGGACGCCTTGGCCGGGGCCGGCGCGGACGAGCAGGCGGCACGAGGAACATTAATCTGATGAACGACGAGAGTTTCCGAAACCAGCCGCGGCCGCCTGCCAGGAGCTGGCGCAAGCGACACCACAGCGACAGTCTGTTTGGCTTCGGCGTGGCGATTGCGCTGTACCTCGCGTGGCAGGTGCGGCGCGAGTTGGTGCTGATCTATGTGAGCGCGCTGTTTGCCGTTGTGCTCATGCCGGTGCTGGGCTTCATGATGAAGCTGCGCATCGGCAAATGGAAGCCGGGACGAGGTACTGCGATCTTGATCCTGTTCGTTTCAATTATTGCGGCCGCGGGTGCGTTTCTTGATCTGGCATTGCCGCCGGTGATCCATGATCTGCGTGATTTTCTGCTCGAGATGCCCGCGAAGGCCCCGCTACTGCTGGACCGGGTGCATCATTTGCCGGTGCTCCAGCACCTGAATGTGGGGGCACTCAACGCCAAGCTGCAGGATTTTGCCTCGAAAGCCGCGACCTATGTGCTATTTTCCATCCGCGACTGGGCAAGGGCGGTCTTCGACATACTGGCTGGCGTGGTATTGACTGTCTACTTCATGCTCGACGGCGACAAGGCATACTTCTGGATTCTCTCTATGTTCCCGGTAGACATGCGGCAGCGCCTGCACACCACCCTGGCGCGAGCCGAGGTGCGTATGGGCAAGTGGCTGCTGGGCCAGGGTCTGCTGATGCTGATTCTGGGAGTATGCAGCATTATTGTTTTCGCCGCACTTCGTATCCGCTATGCCTATGCGCTCGGCGTGCTGATGGGGCTCTTCAATGTGATTCCGGTTGTCGGAGCAATGATTTCCGTGATCTTGGTGGT
>JAJYBT010000689.1 GCA_021778875.1 Acidobacteriota bacterium
GTTCACCGTCACGCCATGGCGTCCCCAGTCATCGGCAAGGCTCATGGTGAGCTGGCGAATGCCGCCGCGGCTGGCGCCGTACGGAGCCAGACCTGCAAAGCCAAAGACGCTGGTAACGGAGCCGATATTGATAATGCGCCCGTATCCGCGGGCGATCATGCCCCGGGCCACGGCCTGCGCCACAAAAAAGCTGCCGCGCAGATTGGTGTCGAGCACCAGGTTCCAGTCCTCCCAGGTCACGTCCAGCGCCGGCTTGCGCACATTGCAGCCGGCATTGTTCACCAGGATGTGAATCTGTCCGAAGGCCGCCTCAGCCTGCTGCGCCATGCTTTGGATGCTGGCGTGGTCGCGCACGTCGAGTTCGAGCGAGAGCACCTTGCGCCCCATGGCTCGAATCTCCTGCTCGAACTCCGACAGCGTATCGCGCTTGCGGCTGGTCAGGATCAGGTCCGCGCCAGCCCGAGCCAACGCGCGCGCCAGATACTGGCCCAGGCCGCGGCTTGTTCCGGTCACCAGGGCAACCTGCCCGCTGAGGTCAAAGAACTTTTCGCTCATCGTCCCGCCTTGCTGCCGGCCAATGCCACCGATTCCGGCTCCGGAGAAAGCACAATCTTCATCAGGTTCGGCTCATGCGCATACAGCCTGTCAAACCAGCTGGGCCCGTCCTCCAGCGACGCCACCGCGGTGATCAGCGGCTTCACCAGAATCTTGCCGCTCGCCACCAGGTCAATCGCCTCAGGATACTCACCCGAGGAAGCAGCGCTGCCCTGCAGGCGAATCTGCCGCGAGACAACCTTCTGCAGCGGCAGCGTCACCTCTGGCGTAATGTTGCCGATAAGCGTGACGGTTCCGCCCTTGCGCACGCAGTCAATTGAGGTGGCAATGGTCTCATTGCGGCCCACCGCCTCCAGTACGAGGTCAACGCCGAGGCCATTCGTATGGCGATGAATCTCCTGCGTCAGTTGCGGCCCGGAGAGACAGAGCGCCTCATCGACTCCGAGAGAGCGGGCAAGCTCAAGCCGCGTGGCATCGATATCGGCAATCAGAACGCGCTTGTAACCGGCAGCCCGCGCAGCCTGCATGGTGAGCAGGCCAATCATGCCCGCGCCCACCACCAGCGCCGTTTCGCCTCCGCGCACGGCGCTGACGCGAACCCCGTGGAGCGCGACGGAGACAGCCTCAAGCATGGCCGCCTCAGGAAACGACATGCCCGCGGGCAGCTTGTAGACGATGCGTTCCGGAACAGCGATGTATTCCGCGAAGGCGCCCTCCCGGCGAAACTCCGCGCAGGAGACGCCGATCACCTGCCGCCGGTCGCACAGGTTCACATCGCCGCTGCGGCAGAAGCGGCACTCGCCGCAGTACACCGTGGAGTCGAAGGTAACGCGGTCGCCGGGGCTGAAGTTCTTTACGGCGCCGCCCACAGCCTCTACAACACCCGCGGCTTCATGGCCCATCACAAGGGGCGGTATACGTCTTCCCGAGGAGCCGTCGTAGCCATGCACGTCGCTCCCGCAGATGCCGCATGCGGCCACACGCACAAGCACGTCGTGCGCACCCTGCTCGGGCCGCGGAAGATCCGCGATCTCCAGCTTTCGATAGTCCGTCAACAACAGCGATTTCACAGGGCCTTCTCCGAATTGCGGGCTACTCCACCGTGACTGATTTTGCCAGGTTTCGGGGCTGGTCCACGTCGCAGCCGCGGCGAACAGCAATGTAGTAGGCAAGCAGTTGCAGGGGCACAATCTCGATCAGCGGCGAAAGCAGCTCAATCGAGTGCGGTACGGGAATCACGTGCTCCACCAGGCCGCCGATGGTCGTATCCCCTTCCGTGGCGATCGCAATCACGCGACCGGCGCGCGCCGTGACCTCCTGGATGTTGGAGAGCGTCTTCTCATAGCGAAGCCGGGAGGCCGGGTCTGACTCGTCGCATGTGGCCAGCACCACCACGGGCAGGTTCTCGTCGATGAGGGCATTGGGACCATGCTTCATCTCCCCCGCCGGATAGCCTTCGGCATGGATATAGGAGATCTCCGTCAGCTTGAGAGCTCCCTCCAGCGCGATGGGAAAATGGATGCCGCGGCCCAGATACAGAAAATCCCGGGCATTCGAAAACTCGCGGGCAAGGTGCTCGCACAGCGAGGCGGTCGTCCGCAGCACCTCTTCCATGCGCGCAGGAACGCGGCTCAGTTCCTCGATCAGGGCAACCGACTGCGCCGCATCGAGCTTGCCGCGCAACTGGCCCAGCTTGAGAGCCAGCAGGAACAGCGCCGTAAGCTGCGAAGTAAACGCCTTGGTAGACGCCACGCCAATCTCCGGTCCGGCGTGGGTATAGATGGCGCCGCGAGCCTCGCGGGCCACCATGGCTCCCACCACGTTGCAGATGGCCACCGTGGGGGAACCGAGCGCCTTCATCTCGCGCTGGGCGGCAAGCGTATCCGCCGTCTCGCCGGACTGCGTGATGAGCAGTCCCAGCGAGCCGGGCCCGGCGATGGGGTCGCGATAGCGATACTCGCTTGCGTAATCCACGTCCACGGGCAGTCGGGCAAGGCGCTCGATCATGTACTTCCCGGTAAGCGCCGCGTGCCAGCTGGTGCCGCAAGCCGCAATGCTGATGCTGGTGGCGGCGGCCAGCTCCTCTTCGGGAATATCCATCTCCCCCAGGAAGACCTTGCCGGAGTCCAGGGAGACGCGGCCCAGCGTGGTGTCGCGAATGGCCCTTGGCTGCTCCCATATCTCTTTGAGCATGAAGTGCTTGAATCCGCCCTTCTCTGCCTGGATCGGGTCCCACTGGATGCGCGTGATGGTCCGCTCGATGGGGTTGCCGTCAAAGTCCGTCAGGCTAACCCCGTCGCGGGTCAGGATGGCCATATCGCCATCGGCCAGGAAGTAGATATTGCGCGTGTGGTGCAGGATGCCGGGAACATCGGAGGCGACAAAGGCCTCGCCCTCTCCAACGCCAATGACGACCGGCGGCCCGGAGCGCGCGGCAATAATCTTGTCCGGCTCAGCGGCGGAGAGGATGCCCAGGGCAAAGGCTCCGGTCAGGCGCTTCACG
>JAJYBT010000690.1 GCA_021778875.1 Acidobacteriota bacterium
GGTCGAGTCTGTCCCCGGCCCCGTGAAGAGCACCATGCCGGAGCAGGCCAGGGCTGTTCTGGAGCAGATGGCCGCCGATCTGCTGCGCGCGGGCATCCACAGCCATTCCGAAGTGCGGCAGGGCGAAGTGACGCAGATGCTTTTGGATGTGGCGCGCCAGTACGAAGCCGACCTCATCGTGATTGGAACGGAGGGCAGTCGCGGCGCGGGGCCTGTGGTGGTTGGTTCGGTTGCGGAGCAGTTGGTTCGGAAGGCGCCCTGCGCGGTCATGGCCGTGGCCGCGGACTGGAACGCCGGCCAGTTCCGTCCCACGCCGGGCGGCCCGGTGTTGCTGGCCATGGAGCGGAACGAGGCGATGAGAGCGGCGGTGGCTACCGCCATGTCGCTGGCGGAGACCTTTCAGCGAACCCTTCTGGTTCTTCACGCGCGAACTGCAGCCGAGGCTTCTTCCTTTCTGAATCCCTCGGCGACCAGGCTCGAGGATTTTGGCATTCGGGCAAGCGGACGCTGCCCGGTGCGTTGCATCGTGAAGGACGGCAAGCCGGCCGACGTCATTGCCGAGGCCATTGAGCAGTATCATCCGGGCGTCCTGGTGATTGGGGCCAAACGCACCAGCCAGACGCCTGGGCCGCACGGCACCGCCTTTACCTTGCTGGCCCGGTCGCGCGTTCCGGTGATTTGCGTGCCGCCGGATACCGTGGCCAGCCCCGCAAAGTGGGAGCCAGGCCTTCCCGCAGCGGCAAGCAACCGTTAGGAGCACGTCGGAGCGGAAATTTTGATCAAATCGGAGCCTGACCTTGGGAATGCAAAAGCCTGGCTCCTGAACACTTATTTGAATTTGTAGTCGCAGTATTGATTGGCACGATTTGGAGTCTGTGGCATCGCCAGGGAGTAACTCAGGAGGCATGTGCCCGAAGGAAGAGAGCTGGAAGGTGGATTGCCGGCGAGATCTGCGGCAGGAGCGCAGTACAGGCAGTACCGGAGGAGGCAAGGAGAGATTTGACGATGCAACCAGAGGCAAGTACCGGGCAGGCACAGGGTGCGGCGCCGCATCCGCTCGTGGAATTGCTGGCTTGCCCGCCTGAGACTGAAAATCTGCTCAACTCCTCGGCCCAATGCGTCGAGTTCGATGCGGGTGAGACTGTCTTTCGCCAGGCGGACGATTGCGGCGGATTGTATGTAGTTGTTTCAGGGCAGCTGGTGCGCAAGGCGGAGCGAAGGGAAGCAAGGCTGACGCTGGGGTCTGTGCGGGCCGGGGAACTGGTGGAGCTGGCAGCCGCGCTGGGAGACAGGCGACATACCTACACGCTTACCGCGCTGACGCCTGCATCGCTGCTGCTGTTGCCGATCGAGTCGCTGAATAAGGCGTTTGAGGCACATCCTCCGCTGAGAATGCAGTTGCTGGAAGAGCTGGCGCGCGAGGTCTCCCGTGCTTACAGGACGTGTCGCGCCGCGCGCATAGTGCTCGCTCGCCGCAATGGCGGGAGTGCCCGATGTGCTTGAAAGCTGAATGTTTGCCGTGAAATTGCCGTCTGCGGCATGCACTTGTTCGTTCGTCGGCGCATACGGAAAATCCCTGCCTTGCGGCCCGTAAAAGTGCGATATACTTTAGCTTGACTTACGAGAAAAGTATGTCTGGACTTCATTCTCATCGCCCCCCGGAAGATTGCCTGAACTGTGAGCACCGCCATTTGCGGATGTTCTGCAATCTCACACCAGAGGCGTTGATGGACTACGACAGCATCGGCATCATGATGAGCCATGCTCGCGGCGCCAAATTGTTCTCAGAGGGCGATCAGGCGCGCAATGTTTTCGTCATCTGCTATGGCCAGGTAAAGATCTCCTCTACCTCCCGCGACGGCAAGACGATGATCCTCAAGATCGCCGGTCCAGGCGATGTGATGGGACTGAGCGCGGTGCTGGCCAACGTTCCCCATGAAGTGACCGCTGAAGCCATTGAGCCCTGCCAGGTCAAGACGGTGCGCAAGCAGGAGTTTGTCGATTTCCTGGGCCGCCACGGCATAGCCAGCATGCATGCGGCGCAATCGCTCTCAGGCGAATATCTCACCGTCTTCCACGACGCCAAGAGGCTCGCCCTTTCCGGTTCGGCGGCGGGGCGTCTGGCCCGGCTCCTTTTGGACTGGGGCCGCTCATCTGCCAACGGCAAACCCGAAATCCGCTTCACCATGGCTCTTACGCACGAGGAGATCGCCCACATGGCGGGAACCTCACGCGAGACGGTCACGCGGCTTCTGAACCAGTTCCGCCGTGACCAGTGGATTACCATCAAGGGGTCGAGCCTCACGATCGTCAAGCCCGAACAGCTCGAGCGTCTTACCGCCTAGACTTCTCCCTTCATTTCGCGCCTCGCACACGACAGCGCATTGGTGCGTTTAAGCCACCGGTTCCTCTCGAAATGAATTGTGCTGTTGCCTGCGTCGTACATTTCTGTCAGCGATGGACGGATAGCCGCTCGACGTAGCTGGGAGTTGCCGCCACCAGGGGCTCGCGCATGGTGAGCACAGGGCAACGCGCATGCGCCAGAATCCGGTAAATGGTGTGGTCGCGCGTCAGATTCTGCAGAGCGGAGTGGTGCATTGCGCCCAGGATAATCAGGCTTGCATGCAGCTCCACCGATGCGGCCAGAATCTCGATGGAAGGATTGCCATGGGCCACGCGCGGTTCCACTACGACACCGCTGCCCGCCTCTCCTGCAACGACATCCGCTGCAAGCTCATGCAGCTGTTGCATGGCCGTTGACTCAAGGCCCGTTGGCAGGCCATGACGTTTCATCTCACTGATCGGCGGCAGCACGTGCAGCAAAACCAGCCTTGCGCCCTTTACAGCAGCGAGTCGGCAGGCAAGCGCTGCGCTCGGTCGAGAGGCCTCTCTAAGTGTGGTGGCGTGCAGGACCACCTTTTCGTGGCCGCTGCTCTCCACCGGGAGATGAGCCTCGGGTCCCACGGTGATGACCGGGAGGTTTACCGAGCGCAACACTTGCTCTGCCACGGAGCCTAAGAGCAACTTGCTGGCCTTGCCCCGGCTCCGAGT
>JAJYBT010000691.1 GCA_021778875.1 Acidobacteriota bacterium
ATGAGGAGCACGCGCAGGTGGTCCACGCCCAGCGCGGCAACGGCGTCCAGGTCGCGCCGGATGGGGTCGGCATCCCAGTCATTCCAGCAGAACCACCAGTTGCGCGAAGGCGTGTAGTTCGCACCAAAGCGATGCCGCATCGGGTCCAGCAGCGGTGCTGGTTCGCCTGCCGCCTGCACAGGCAGACCGCTCGCATGCACAGCAGCCGCACCCGCTGCCGCCGCGCTGGCTGAGAGAAATTCCCGCCGATTCATCCCTGCTCGCCCGCCGCCCTGTGGATCGCCAGCAGCTTTTCCAGCAGCGGCCTCAGCAGCTTCAGGTCCAGCGCGTTCGCCCCGTCGGACTTGGCATGCGCCGGGTCGTCGTGCACCTCCAGAAACAGCCCGTCGATGCCCGCCGCCACCGCCGCCCGCGCCAGCAGCGGAATAAACTCCGGCTGCCCGCCGCTCACCCCGCCCGCCGCCGACGGCTGCTGCACGCTGTGCGTCCCGTCAAACACCACCGGGGCCATCTTGCGCATCACCGGCAGGCTGCGATAGTCCACCACCAGCGTGTTGTAGCCAAAGCTCGCCCCGCGCTCCGTCAGGAACACCCGCTCGTTTCCCGTCGAGCGCACCTTCTCCACCGGGTGCGCCATGTCCCACGGAGCCACAAACTGCCCTTTCTTGATGTTCACCGCGCGGCCGGTCTTGCCCGCGGCCACCAGCAGGTCCGTCTGCCGGCACAGGAAGGCGGGAATCTGCAGCACGTCCACGGCCTCGGCGGCCACCTCGCAGTGGCCGGGCTCGTGCACGTCCGTCAGCACCGGCAGCCCGGTGTCCTTCGCCAACCGCCCCAGGATGGCCGTGCCCTCCCGGAGTCCCGGCCCGCGAAAGCTCTTCACGCTCGTGCGGTTCGCCTTGTCGTAGCTGGCTTTAAAAATGTACGGAACGCCCAGGTCGCTCGTAATACGCTGGATAGCCTCCGCCATCCGTCGCACATGCGCCTCTGACTCGATAACGCACGGTCCGGCGATCAGGAAAAGCTGCCCATCGCCCACATGCACCGGCCCGATCTCAAATGACTGGCTCACGGGTGCGATTCTATCGCGCCGGGCCGCCCTGTCGCGCAGTCCGGCGCCGTTTGCCTCACCGGCCGTGGCTTGGATGCGTCTGCGACCACTCCCACAGCGCCCGCTCAAACGTATGCAGCGCAGTCGGTCCCGGAAGGTTGTCCTGCGGCTTCACCGTGCCCGTTTTCGCCAGATGGTTGCAGCACGCCACATAGTCGGCATAGAAGTCCACATCGTGCCGCGCATGTCCCAGCGCCTCCAGCGTCCTGAAGTCCAGCACCGTGTACTTCTCCGGGAAGATCGCCGCCAGAATCGCCGACGCAATCGCCAGATCCACCCCATGCAGCGTCAGCAACGACGTCACCGCCTCGCGCACAGACGAGTTCGGCGATGCCGCCACCGACAGCGCCTGGCGAATCTTCTCCCCGCTGTTGCCAATCAGGTAATGCACCACCCGTTCTGACTTCCAGCGGACAATCGCTTCAACGTTGGCCAGCGTGTACTCTCCCTTTCGGATAGCGGCACCCGCCTCGAATGCCTCCTGCTCCAACTCTTTCTCTTTTGGTCCTGCCTTCTGCCAGTACTGCTCTGCCAGGCGCTGCAGTTCCTCTTCGCTTGCCTGTAGTTCAAAGTGCGCTACCATGTGGAGCCCTCCGTACAAAAAACGAGCATCACAATAGGCTCCGAAAAATGTCTTGTCAATAGCAGGATGGGGGACCCCCTTGGTCCCCCATCGTTCCTTACTGGTTGTCTCCGGCCTGCGCCTTCGCCAGCCCGTTTCGCCCGCTGCCGGCTCCGCCCGCGTTTCCGGCGCATCCCCGCGTCCTGGCCTTGGTTTAAGCCTTCGCGGAAGCAGCTTCGGCGCTTGCTCGCGCGCCCTTCTTTCCCACCCGGTTCCTGTAGCTCGCCGTCACAAACTCCCGGAACAGCGGATGCGGCTCCAGCGGCTTCGACTTGAATTCCGGATGGAACTGGCAACCCAGGAAGTACGGGTGGTCCGGAATCTCCACAATCTCCACATACGTCGCGTCCGGAGTCGTCCCGCTGATCTGCAATCCAGCCCCGGTCAGCAGCGCCTCGTATTCGCGATTGAACTCGTACCGGTGCCGGTGCCGCTCGCTGATCTCCGTCATCCCGTAGGCCCTGGCCGCCAGCGACCCCTCCTGCAGAATGCAGGTCCACGCGCCCAGCCGCATCGTGCCGCCCATCTCTTCCACGCCCAGCAGCTCGCGCAGCTTATAGATGATGCGATGCTGGCTCGCCGGGTCAAACTCGCTGGAGTTGGCGTCCTTCAGCCCGCACACATTCCGCGCAAACTCAATGCACGCCGTCTGCATGCCCAGGCAGATGCCGAAGTACGGCACCTTCTTCTCCCGCGCATACCGGATCGCGTTCAGCATGCCCTCAATGCCGCGCTTGCCAAAGCCGCCCGGCACCAGCACGCCGTCGTATCCCTCCAACTGCCCCTCGTAGCTGCGGTCGTCCGGCGTCTTGGACTCCAGACCCTCCGCCTCAATCCACGTAATCTTCAGCTTCAGGCTTTGCGCCACTGCTCCGTGCGTCAGCGCCTCCTTCAGCGATTTGTAGCTGTCCTCGTACTCCACGTACTTGCCCACAATCGCAATGGAGACCTCATCCTTCGGGTGGTAGCAGCGGTCCACCAGTTCCTTCCACTTGCTCAGGTCCGCCTCCGGAGCCTCCTTGTGCAGATACTTCAGGATCAGCGCATCCACGCCCTCCTGCGCAAAGCCCAGCGGCACCTCGTAAATCGACGGCACATCCCTGGCCGCAATCACCGCCCGCTCCTCCACGTTGCAAAAGGCGGCAATCTTCTGCTTCATCTCGCGGCCCAGCGCATGGTCGCTGCGGCACAGCAGCACATCCGCCTGGATACCAATGCTCAGCAACTCCTTCACCGAGTGCTGCGTCGGCTTCGTCTTCAGCTCCTGCGCCGCCGCAATCCACGGCACCAGCGTCAGGTGGACAAACACCGTATTAG
>JAJYBT010000692.1 GCA_021778875.1 Acidobacteriota bacterium
ACCCCACTGCTGCTTGGCGATTTCGACGTTCAGGTGGTAGTTCTGCGTGGCGTGCTCGCCGTTGAGCAGGTTGTAGGAGTCCATGATGGCGCCGACGTGGGCGCGGCGGACGGCGGCCTCGAATGCAGGCAGGTAGATTTCGCGCAGGGCGCGCTCGCTGACCACTGAATCCGAGGTGAAGCGGAAATACTCGCTGTTGTTGGCGGCGTAGTGCTTGATGGTGGCGCTGACGCCCTGGGACTGCATGCCCTCGATGTATCCGACTGCCATTTCGCCTGCAAGGAAGGGATCTTCGCCAAAATACTCGAAATTGCGGCCGTTGAGGGGCGCGCGGTAAATATTCACGCCGGGGCCGAGGACAAAGGAAGCGCCGCGGGAGCGGGCATCGCGGCCAATCTGCGTGCCGATGCGGTTGGCCAGGTCGCCATCCCAGCTTGCCGCCAGGCCAATGCCCGCAGCATAGGCGGTGGAGGGTGGCGGAATGTGCGCGCCGACCGGGCCATCACTCATGCGGAATGCCGGAATGCCCAGCCGCGGGATGCCGGTGGAAGACATGACCGTGGAGCCGGAGAGCATCTGGATCTTCTCTTCCAGCGTCATTTTTGAGATGAGGTCGTTGATTTTCTGCTCATCTGCCGGGTTTTGCGCGCGAGCTGCCACCCCGGCAAGGGCAATGGAGATTAAGAGAAACATGGCGAGCACGGCGCCGGTGGCGCGCACCCGTCTATTTTGATTTCTGCGGTGCATGAAGCCTCCTGAAAAGAGCAACCGGGCAATTCTACGGCACAGAATGATGCCCGCGCTTGCTCTAAAACGTTTTTGCAGCCGGAGCGGGCAGGAGGAAACTGCCCGCCGCCGGGGCGCGGCACGGACGAATATAATTGCAATAGACAATTCATCTCCCTATCGAATAGCATGTCAATTTCATATTGGGTTGGGACCGGGAGAGGGACTTGCAACCGTCTTGTTTTGAAACCTTGCATGGAAACGGCTGTCGCAGGAAAACGATTCACGCACAGCATTGTGTGCTCTCGCAGCCCCTCGCCGCCGCAAGACACGACCTGCTGCCGCCTGGCCTGATTGCATGCTGGGCTGACCGCTGCCGAACAGGGTGAAGATTCAAGGGCGCACTACGCAAGAGAGCTTTACTTCCTCGATAAATCGAGGCATGAAATAGACTGAAATCGAGCCGGCGACGGCAAGGCAGGGAATGATGAAGAAATCGGAATCCGCAATCTCCGACCAGGCAGCACAGGCTCTGGACTCCTTCCAGATAGAGATTCCCTCCTGGGGATTCGCCAACACCGGCACGCGCTTTGGCAAGTTCACGCAGGCTGCGGCCGCATCCACCTTGGCCGAGAAATTCTCTGACGCAGCCGAGGTGCAGCGGCTGACCGGAGCCACACCGACGATGGCGCTGCACGTTTTGTGGGACCTGCCCAATGGCGTGCGTGACGTGCCGCAGGTGCAGAACCTGGAGGAAAGCTTTGGAATCCGCGCCGGGTCCATCAATCCCAACCTGTTTCAGGACCAGGAATACAAGTACGGTTCCCTCTGCAATCCGGCGGATGAGATTCGCGAGCAGGCCGTGGGGCACGTGCTCGAGTCGATTGAGATTGCCAAGCGCCTCGGTTCGCGCGATCTTTCCCTGTGGCTGCCGGACGGGTCGAATTATCCCGGCACGCAGAGCATCCGCAAGCGCATCGGCTGGCTGGAAGAAGCGTTGCGCACGGCCCATGCGCATCTCGCGCCGGATCAGCGCCTGCTGGTCGAGTACAAGCCCTTTGAGCCGGCCTTCTATCACACCGACATCGCCGACTGGGGCATGGCCTCGCACCTGGTGCGCGAGGCCGGCGAGCAGGCGCGCGTGCTGGTGGACACGGGACATCATTATTCGTCGCAGAACATCGAGCAGATTGTGGCCTGGCTGCTGCACACCGGCCTGCTGGGCGGCTTCCACTTCAACGACCGCCGCTATGCCGACGACGATCTGACCCTGGGCTCGATTGACCCATACCAGATCTTCCGCATCTTCCATGAGATTCATGCCGGCGCGGAAGAGGGTCTGGCGCTGGACATCGCTTTCATGATCGACCAGAGCCACAACCTGAAGGGGAAGATCGAAGCCACCGTGCAGACCGTGGTGACTGCGCAGGAACTGTGGGTGAAGGCGGCGCTCGTCGATCGCAAGGAACTGGCGCGGCTGCAACAGGCCTGCGACCTGGTCGCGGCCGAGGAGCTTTTCCGCGGCGCATTCTGGCGCGACGTGCGCCCGCTGACGCGCGGCTGGCGTGAAGCGCGCGGGCTGCCGGCTGATCCGCTCCTGAGCCTGCGAAGTGACGGCTACGTGGAGCGGGTAAGCCAGGAGCGCGCTGGCCGTCACACAATAGTCAACAGTTACGCGTAAAACAGGTTATGCTTGATGCGCAGCGTTTCGGTAATGAAACAGCACCCAGGGAGACGAACGGTTGCGTAAAGCGAAGATCAAGCGGCTCTACCTGATTCCAATTCTTTCAAAGGCCCTCGACGTGCTCGAATTGCTGGAGCAGAACAACGCCCCGGTCACGCTCGAAGACGTCTTTCAGAAAACGCACATTTCCAAGACCAGCGTCTATCGCATTTTGAAGACGCTGGTTCACCGCGGCTATGTAGCCCAGTCGCAGGATGGGCAGTACCGGCTGGTATCGCGCCCGCGGCGGCTGCGATTCGGCTTTGCGGTACAAAGCGCGGACATGCCGTTCTCCGATGCGGTGGCGCAGAGCGTGACCGCGGCAGCCGCGGCGGCGGGCGTGGAACTGCTGACGCTCGACAATCGCCAGGACCCCGACGTCGCCATCCAGAATGCCCACGAACTGGTGAAGAAGCACGTTGACCTGGTGCTTGAGTTTCAGGTGGAAGAACATGTGGCGCCGCACGTGGCCAACATTTTCAAGAAAGCTGACATTCCGCTGGTAGCCATCGACGTGCCTCACCCTAATGCCACCTACTTTGGCGTGGACAACTTCGAAGTGGGCTTTGAGGCCGGTTCCCTGCT
>JAJYBT010000693.1 GCA_021778875.1 Acidobacteriota bacterium
AGTGCCAAACTGCCAACGGCTATTCTACACCCTCGCGGCGCAAACGCTTGCGCGGGCTGAAGCCAGCACGGCGAGCCCCGTGGAAGCTGCCTGCTCATGCGCATGATAGCTGGAGCGGACCAGCGGGCCGGACTCGACGTGGCGAAAGCCCATCCGCAGCGCCTCGGCCTTCAGCTCCGCAAACTCGCGCGGCGTGTACAGCCGGGCCATGGGCAGGTGATCGCGCGAGGGCCGCAGATACTGCCCGATGGTGAGAATGTCGCAGTGGGCCGCGGCCAGATCGCGAAAGACCTGGAGCAGCTCGGCGGTCTCTTCGCCAAGGCCGACCATCACGCCGGACTTGGTCACTCCCGCAGGGTTCAGCTCTTTGGCGTAGCGCAGCAGCTCCAGCGTGCGCTCGTAGCGTGCGCCGGAGCGCACGGCGCGGTAGAGCCGCGGCACGGACTCGGTGTTGTGGTTCAGCACCGCAGGCCGCGCATCGACAACGATGCGGATGGCCTCCGCGTCGCCCTGAAAGTCGGGAATCAGCACCTCGACACGGCAGTGGGGTGCCTGGCGGCGAATCTCCTCAATCACCATGGCAAAGGCGCGGGCTCCGCCGCGCAGATCATCATCGCGGTTCACGCTGGTGATCACGGCATATTCCAGCCCGAGGGCGGCAACGGCCTCTGCCACGCGGCGAGGCTCGTCGAAATCAATCGGCTCCGGGCGGCCCTTGGGCACGGCGCAAAAGCCGCAGCGGCGCGTGCACAGGTTGCCCAGCATCATGAAGGTGGCGGTCTTGTGGTGCCAGCACTCGCCAATGTTGGGGCACTGGGCGCTCTCGCACACCGTGTTCAGGTTGAGCGAGCGGGCCAGCCGCTTGAGGTCATGGTAATTTTCCCCCACCGGCGCGCGCGCCTTCAGCCACTCCGGCTTGGGAGCCGGAGCCTTGCGCGCGGGTGATATCTGTACCAGTTCCATCCTGCAATGATTGTAACGGGAGCCGGAGCAGGCGCTCCTGCATCTTAAGATGAGGAAACCGCAGTTCATCTCTGCCGATGCATCGGCGGAACGCGAGAGAACGCATGAGACGCTGGCTGATGGCAATGGCGCTGATCCCGCTTGTGGCGCTTGGGACGGCGCGCGGCACGGAACTGCATAAGCGCGAGGGCCAGCGGCTGCACTGGCACCTGCGAAGGCATCCCGTGGTGGCGCTCACCTTTGACGACCTGCCGGCGGGGGGCGACCTGCTCCCCGGCGACACGCGCGCCCGGATCGCCGCGGACCTGGCCGGCCAGTTGCGCGCACACCGCCTGAAGGGTGTGTACGGCTTTGTGAATGCCGTTGAGCTGGAGGACGACCCGGACACGCAGGACGCCTTGCGCATCTGGGTCCGGCAGGGCATGAACATCGGCAGCCATACGTGGTCGCATCCCTCCGTGAACGATGTGAGCGCGGTGCAGTTTGAGCAGGAGATCGCGCGGAATGAGCCGGCGCTGACCCGTTATGCCGACGGGCGCGACTGGCGCTGGTTCCGCTATCCCTACCTGCAGGAGGGCGAAACGCTGGAGAAGCGCCGCGCCGTGCGAGCCTACCTGAAGGACCACGGCTACCGCATCGCCCAGGTGACACTGAACTTCAACGACGACGACTGGGACGACGCCTACGGGCGGTGTCTGGCAAAGCATGAGGATGCCTCGATCGCCTGGCTTGAGCAGAGCTACCTGCAGAATGCTGCCCAGTTTCTCACCGTGGGGCGGCGCGAAGAGAAGATCGCCTTTGGGCGCGAGATTCCCAACGTGCTGCTGCTGCACGAAACGGCCTTTACCACCCGCATGCTGCCCGACCTGTTGCAGCTCCTGCACCGGCAGGGCTTTCGCTTCCAGTCGCTGGCCAAAGTAGAGCGCGACCCGGCGTACAACGTGGACCCGGACGCCGCGCTGCCGGAGGGCGGGTCGCTGCCGAACCAGATCCTGAATTCCAGGCATCTGGCCTATCCGCCCTTCACGCCGGAGCCGGAAGACAGGCTGTCCACGATATGCCGTTAACACGGCGTGTTCGCTATTTGAGCTTTGCGCGCACTTCCGGCCGGATTAGGTAGAGGAAGAAGACAGCGTTCAGAAGCCCCTGAACCATGGCGGGCGCCTGGTGCAGGGTAAAGAAGATCCACAGGTTGTACCCGGCCAGCAGCAGAACCGCGGCCAGCGTGAGAGCCCAGGCCCAGCGCATCAGCAGGAACAGGCCCGCGCTGGCGGCAATAAACGCGGTGGAGAAGAGCAGAAAGAGCGCCGGGTAACGGCCGCCATCCGCCACGCCCAGGATGATAACCCCAGCCAGCACCAGCAGATACAGGCTGATGGCGGCCAGCCCCGGAAGGGGAAACCGGGTTGCTCCGGGCGTCTGCGGAGCGGGCGAGTCGGGAGCGGGCTGGGTAGTCATAGCGTGTGCAGGTAGACGATCAGATCGCGCAGGTCATTGTCGTTGATCTGCGTGGCCGGCATGGTGCCGTGCCCATGCAGAATGGTGTCCGCCAGGCGCTCATCGGTGGGCGGTGCGCCAGAGGGCATGGCCTGCTGCTTGGTCAGCGCCTGCAGTCCCGGCCCGTGCAGGCCCGCGGTGGTCGTGGGATAGTGGCAGCGGGCGCAGTCGCGCTGGAAGACCTGCGCGCCGCGCGCCTCCTGCAGTGTCCACTGGGAGGCGGGCTTGGAGGGAGGCAGCGAGCGGCAGCCTGCAACGCCGGCCGCCAGGCCCGCAGCGCAGGCAGAAATCGCAAAAACAGCAGCAAAGGAGCGCATAGGCATTCGTTTCCTGATGATACAGCCTCACTCCGCCGCGGCAATGGCCTCGCAGATTCGCTGGACTGCGGCTTCCTCCGCCTCGCTTCCGGGCCGGTGTCCATTTAGAAGGATGGAGAAGGCCACTGTCTTTCCGCTATTCGCCGTCAGGTAGCCGGAGAGCGCGCTGGTCTCATCCAGCGTGCCCGTCTTGGCCCACATGCGCCCCTTGAGCGGAGAGTTGCGGTAGCGCCCCGCCAGCGTGCCATCCACGC
>JAJYBT010000694.1 GCA_021778875.1 Acidobacteriota bacterium
ATGCGGGCCGCGTCGTCACCCGCTCCATGATTCTGGACAAGGTGTGGGGCATGCGCATTCAGCCGGACACAAACGTTGTGGATGTCCATATTTACCGCCTGCGCGGCAAGGTGGACGGCAAGTCGCAGCAGCCCCTGATTCGCACGCTGCGGGGAGTGGGCTATGTCCTCAAGGACCGCTAATCCCGTGGTGCGCAGCGCGGCCTGGCGCATCTCGCTGTGGCCCACACTGGCCTTTGCCTGCGGCACGCTGCTCGTCTTTCTCTTTCTGCACCGCTTTGTGGCCAGTGACATCCAGCGCCGCAGCGATGCATGGCTCGCCGGCGAGGTGGAAGTGCTGGGCGACGTGGCCGAGCATACGCCCAAGAACGCCCTCTACGATCGCGTGGTGGGCGAGGTGGCCGAGCTGGCCGGCAAGGAAGTGCCGAACCGCTTCATGTCCGACAGCAGGTCGAACGACTCCGTCTTCTTTCTGCAGACCGGCGCGGACGGCTCACTGCGCCTGTGGGTGGGCGCCGGCGACAGCGCTCCCTATCTGCAGGCCATTCAGCAGGGGCACATCCTGCCCGACCACCCCACGGACGTGCACGTGCCCGGCTACGGCGTGCCTTTTCGCGTGGCCTCCATGCGGATTGAGGATGGGAGCCTCATCTACCTGGGCCTCTCAGAGCGCGACCAGCTGAGGGTTCTGCGCCATCTTCGCTATCGCTTCATCCTGCTGTGGCTGCTGCTGGTGTTGCTGGGCTTCTTGATCGTCTTCTACACCACGCGCCGCATGCTCAGCCACGTCCGCCAGATTACCGAGGCGGCGTCGCGCATCGGCCACTCCGACCTGGACGCGCGCGTCCCCACCAGCGACCGCAACGATGAGGTGGGACACCTGGCGCGCACGCTCAATCGCATGCTTGACCGCATCCAGAGCTCAGTGCATCAGCTCCACACCATAACAGACTCACTGGCGCACGACCTGCGCAGTCCGCTGACCGCCATTCGCGGCAAGCTGGAGATGTCCCTCTCCGCGGCCACGCACGGCGAGCAGGCCGAGCCCATCGTTGCCGCCATTGAGGAGCTCGACCGGCTGACCGAGTTCCTGAACACCTCGCTTGACGTGGCCGAGGCCCGCGCCGACGCGCTGCGCCTGTCGCGCAGCGAACTCGACCTGGACGAGCTGCTCCGCGCCATGATCGACCTCTACGAACCCTCGATGTTCGAGCGCGGCCTGCGCGTGCAGCTCCACAGCACAGGCACGCTCCGGATCCGCGCCGATGAAGCCCTCATCCACCGCATGGTCGCCAACCTGTTCGACAACGAGATGAAGCATCTGCCCGCTTCCTGCACCGTGACGGTAAGCCTGCGCACCGCGAACGACGAGGCCGTGCTGACGGTGGAGGACGATGGCCCCGGCTTTGCGCCGGAGGTTCGCGAGCACCTGTTTGAGCGCCGCGTGAAGGGCAGGGAGTCCAGCGGGCACGGCCTTGGCCTTGCCTTTGTGGATGCGGTGGTCCGCGCGCATGGGGGCACCGTCTCCGCCACAAATCGCGAGAACGGCGGCGCGCGCATCGAGCTCACCCTGCCGCTGAGCACGCCGTCCAGCGAAGCTGCGGCGCAGGAGCCAGCCCTGGCTCGGGTCCGGCACAACGGCGCATAACCGCGGCGGCAGCCATGTAACGTAGAAAGCAGAACATTGCACAAGGGAGCGAACTCCATGCCCAGCAAGCTCAGAATCGACTACCACGTTGTGCAGGATGCCGATGCGCTGGCCCGCCGCGCCGCGGAGCACTTCACCCAGGTCACGGAAGCCGCGGTGGCCCGCCGCGGCCGCGCCCGCATCGCCATCAGCGGCGGCTCCACGCCCAAGGCAGCCTTTCGCCTGCTGGCCGACCCCGGCCAGCCCTGGCGCGCGCGCATGCCGTGGCACGCCATGGACCTCTACTGGGTGGATGAGCGCTGCGTGCCGCCCGGCGACCCGGACAGCAACTACCACATGACCCGTGAAGCCATGCTCGACGAGGTGCCGCTGCCCTCCGAGCGCATCCACCGCATGGAGGGCGAACTGGCCCCGGACGTGGCCGCCGCCCGCTACGAGTCACTGTTGCGCAACACCTTTCGTCTGGAAGGCGCCGAGAGCCCGCGCTTTGACCTGATCGCGCTGGGCATGGGCCCCGACGGCCACACTGCCTCGCTGTTTCCCTACACCGAGGCCATCCATGAGATGGGCCGCCTGGTGACCGCCAATCACGTTCCGCAGAAGGATACCTGGCGCATTACCCTCACCTGGCCGGTCATCAACCATGCCAGCTCGGTCTTTTTCCTCATTGGCGGGGCAGACAAGGCGCAGGTGGTCCATGAGGTCTTCACCGGCGCCCGCGACCCGGAGCGTTTGCCCAGTCAACTGATATGGCCCTCAGGCGGTATACTCACACTGATTCTGGATAAGGCTGCTGCCGCGCTTCTGCCCGCGACGAATGGCGAAGGCTGTGGGGTTTTGGAGAGGGAACGATGATTCTTGCAGGCGACGTCGGGGGCACCAAAGTCCACCTGGCGCTGTATGACTTCAGCAACGGAAAGCTGCAAATTACACGGGATGAACGCTTTGCGGCCAAGGAGTACGGCGGGCTGGAAGAGATAGTCCGCCAGTTTCTGAGCACGGAAGAGGTCACCGCAGCCTGCTTTGGCGTGCCCGGCCCCGTGCGCGATGGCCGCCTCCGCCTGACCAACCTGCCCTGGACACTCGACAGCCGCGAGCTCTCCACCGGCCTCGGCATCCAGCACGTCTTTCTTATCAACGACCTTGAGGCCAACGGCTATGGCATCAGCGAGCTTGCAGGCGACCAGGTCTACACCCTGAGCGAGGGCGACCCCAGCCAGATTGGCAACCGCGCCCTGGTCTCCGCCGGAACCGGCTTGGGCGAGGCCTTCCTGGCATGGAACGGGCGCAGCCACCAGCCCTACCCCTCCGAGGGCGGCCACGTGGACTTTGCCCCGCGCAACGAGGACGAGATTGACCTGCTGCGCTTCCTGAAGCAGAA
>JAJYBT010000695.1 GCA_021778875.1 Acidobacteriota bacterium
AAAGAGCAGAACCTCCACTTAAACCCCTGTCCGATTTTGCGGAACCGGCTCTGTCGCCCTTCGCTGGCAGGACATTGACTTCGACAAGGGTTTCTTCTCGGTGAAACAGACGGTCTATGAAGGTCATTTCGACGTTCCCAAGAGCAAGCGGAGCAAGCGCACGCTTCCTTTAGGGCCGGTATGCGCACAGATCTTTACGTCTTTGCGTAAGCCCGGAGTGAGCCCATCCGCGCTGGTCTTCTCAACGCGCAATGGCTCGCCTCTTAGTCGGCGGAATCTGCTCAATCGCCAACTCAAACCAGCGTGCAAGGCGCTCGGGTTGAAGGACGCGAACTGGCATTGGCTGCGGCATGCCCATGCCACGTTGCTGGATTCCGTGGGAGCTCCTTTGGGCGCGGTGCAAGCTCTGCTGGGGCACGAATCCTCGGAAATGACCCGCGAAATTTACATCGGGTCGGTCCCGGAGAATGCGCGAGCCGCCGTTCAGGACGTGGAAAAGCTAATTGGACCCAAATGGACCCAAGTTCCGGATTGGCCGGAAATGACAAGTACGGTAATTAACTGATATTGCGGGATTTAATGGTCGGGGAGAGAGGATTCGAACCTCCGACCCCCTGGTCCCGAACCAGGTGCTCTACCAGGCTGAGCCACTCCCCGAACATGGGTTGCTAGAGCGTATCATCGGGCGCGGCCTGGTGCGTTTTCCCGCTTGATGCGCTTGCGTTAGTGTAACAGAATCCGCGGGCGGGCGGGGGCGGTGGACGCGAGCGCACGTGTGGCGAATCTGACGTTCGTTGCAGCGATCACAAACACAAAGACCGACCGCGGATCTTTCGACTCCGTTTCGCCTGAAAAAGGCCCAACGAAGCTCAAGATGACAGCTCAATCAGGATGCAAACTGCAAACTCGGCACGCTAGAAGCGGCCCATGTGTACGCGCACCACTTCCGGCGCCTGGTGGAAGCTGAGGCCGCGGTCGGTTTCGTCGCCGTTCCACAGGCGCAGCGGCTTCCATGCGCCGTTTTCATACGTGCCCTGCTCGGCAGTGATGATCTGGCTGCGCATCCAAGCTGGCTTGCCGGGCAGGTGGAAGGTCACGCTCGCGTCCACTCCGGTGACAAGGAACTCATCGGGACCGAGTTGCGCCACGAGGGCAGTGGCGTGGGCGTCCTTGGTGCCGGGCGCGCGACGGCCATCGTGCTGCGGGAAACCGAAGGCCACGGTGGCCTGCCAGTTGCCAAAGTCCAGCTCCTGGGTGGCTTGCCCCGGTTCCTCGACGGCGGTTTTAAGCTTGCCGTCAAATTCAAGCTGGGCGATTTCACGGTCCATGGGGCCGATGAGGGAGTAGTTTCTGGCGTGCGCCATCCACGGCTCGTCGCCGAGGATGTTCCAGCCGGACTGGTCAACGCCAAAGGGCGAAAAGCCGACGGCTCCGCTGCCGATGGCGTAGAAGAAGAACTTGGCGAAGTTGTCGCTGCGGCCGGTTTCTGGAATCCACAGGGGATTGTCGGGGCGATTGTAGGCACGCATGGTCTCGCGGTAGAAGGGCGAGTCGTCGGCGTAGATGTCCGGGCCGATCATGTCGATGGAAGGCGCAAGCGCGCGCCACAGGCCCACGAGCTTCTGTACTGCGCCGCCGCTGGGGTAGGCGATGCCGGGCAGGTCAACTTGCCGCTGCGGCAGTTCGGCGGCGGGGTAGTCGATCCAAACGTTGATGTAGCAGGGAATGGAAAACTCGGCCTTGCCTGCGGCGGCAATTTCATTGATGTATTTGGCCTGATGGTAGGCCTGAAAAATCTCATCGGCCTCTGATCCGAAGACCTGGCTCCAGGTGCCGGGCTGCTTCTGGGCTGCTGCCAGCAGGTCGGCGGGAACCTTGCCGGCAAACTCCCGGTTTGCCTCAGGGGAGAAGTCGCGCACGCTGCCTACATTGCCCGATTCGTTCTCGACCTGGACGAGCAGAACAGTGTGCTGCTCGCCGTCGATTTGTTTGAGATGGCGCATGAGCGCTACAAAGGCGGCCTTGTCCGCTTCAAGCGTGTTGCGCGAGAGCGGCGAGAAGACGTCGATGGGTTCGCCGTCGGGGCGGATGACGCGCGGGAAGCGCTTGGTGTCGGTCTTTACCCACGCGGGCGCGTAGTGATTGTTGCCATTTTTCCAGGTGCCGAACCAGAGCAGGACCACATGCAGTTTGTGAGCGCGCGCGCCTTCCACGATCTGGTCCACATTGGTGTAGTCGAAGTGTCCCTGCTGCGACTCAAACTGCTCCCAGTAGACGGGCGCCTCCACCGTGTTGGCGTGCAGGGCGGCCATGGACTTCCAGACCTGCGGCAGCTCAGCAGGCCAGCCGCTGGAGTTGTGAATCTGGCCGCCGAGGACGAGGTAGGGCTTGCCCTCGACGAGCAGGGTGTAGCGGCCATCCTTGTGCACTATCTGCGGAGCCTCGACGGCAGAAAGCCGGGAGGATGCAAGGGTGAAGAAGAGCGCGAAGGCGAGGAGCGGAAGAGCGAAGCAGCGGGCAGGAGCGCGGAATGGCATGGTGTTTTCACCCCGCAAGCAATGTAACCGTATACAAACATAACCTGCAAGGCGAATCCCAATTTGGCTGCCGAGGTTCATCGTTTGCAGGGCATAAAACAACGCCGCCCCGGCAGGCGAAGGTTACCGGGGCGGCGCTATGGCTGAAAGCTCGCTGCTTTATTTCTTCTCCGTCGTGGCGGGTGGGACCGCGTCGGGGAAGATGCCTTCCAGAGGCGCATTGCGCTTTTCTTCCTGGTCGGGCTGGGGCAGAGGCTTGCGCGGCATCATCTGGTCGCGTTGTGCTGCGTTGTAGACAAAGATGGCTTCAACGGTGGCGATCTGCTTCAGGTCGGCGGGCTGAAGGCGCTCGACTACATCTTCATTGGAGTGATGCGTGCGGCTCTCGTAGTCCAGCATGTCCTGGATGAACTGGAAGCCGGGGATGCCCACTGCGTCAAAGCTCAGGTGGTCAGTGCCGCCGGTGTCGCGCATGGTGAGCGTGGT
>JAJYBT010000696.1 GCA_021778875.1 Acidobacteriota bacterium
GGCCGTGGTGACGCGGCCGACGATTTCGTGGCCGGGGACGAGGGGATAGATGGACTGTCCCCACTCGTTGCGGGCCATGTGGAGATCGGAGTGGCAGACGCCGCAGTAGAGGATTTCGACGGCGATTTCAGTGGGGCCGGGCTCGCGGCGCGTGAAGCCGTAAGGGGCGAGCGGGGAAGTGGAATTGAGAGCGGCATAACCTTTGGTTGCGGGCATGGGGAAAACGGTCCTTTCGGAGAAGAGTCTACAACATTGGTCATTGCGATGGATGGCCTGGAGCGCGCTCGAAGCCGCGTTTTTACTGGATTTTGAGATGGTCAGGGGCGCTGCGCGGTGACGACGCGCGGGATGCCTTGCAGGTCAGGTGTGACGTGGATGTGCTGGAAGCCGGCGGAGGCGAGGATGGCCTGGACGGCGGCGGATTGGCCGCAGCCGATTTCTAGAACGAGGAAGCCGCCGGGAGCGAGTGAGCGGAAAGCGGCGGGGATGAGGCGACGATAGATGGCGAGGCCGTCGTCGCCAGCGAAGAGGGCGAGATGGGGCTCGTGCTCGCGGACTTCAACGGCGAGGGTATCGCGGTCGGCGCTGGAAACGTAAGGCGGGTTGGAGACGATGATGTGGAACTGCTCGCCAATCACGGGGGCGAGGAGATCGCCGTGGAGAAAGCGGACGGTGACGGAGTTGCGCTGTGCGTTCTCTTCGGCGATGGCGAGAGCGGGCGCGGAGGCGTCGATGGCCGTGATGCGCGCGTAGGGCAGGTGATGGGCCAGTGTGACGGCGATGGCGCCGGAGCCGGTGCCGACGTCGAGGATGCTTCCTTCCCAGGTCTCTGCGAGACCCTTCGACAAGCTCAGGGCAGGCTCTGGGGCACCCGGTGCGACGAGTTCGAGGACTCTCTCGACGAGGTGTTCGGTTTCAGGGCGGGGGATGAGGACAGCGGGCGTTACGTGGAAGGGCAGGCCATAGAACTCGGCTTCGCCGGTGATGTACTGGATGGGCTCGCCAGTGAGGCGGCGGTTGAGCAGGGCGGCGAACTGGACGGCTGTGCATCCGCCGAATGGGTCGTCGAGATGGGCAAGCAGCCATGCGCGATTTTTGCCGGTGAGATGGAGCAGCAGCGTTTCGGCATCGCGGCGCGCGCGTGCTGGATGCGGTCCGGCGCTGAGGCGGGCTGCGCCTGCGTCGAGCGATTCGCGCAGCGTCATCAGGCGGCCTGGTGGGATTCCGCTTTCAACTGCTCGGCCTGATAGTGGGCCATGAGCGCATCGACGATGGGCTGCAGGCGGCCTTCCATAATGAGGTCGAGCTGATGGAGCGTGAGTCCGATGCGGTGGTCAGTGAGGCGGTTCTGGGGAAAGTTGTAGGTGCGGATTTTCTCGCTGCGGTCGCCGGTGCCGACCTGCGATTTGCGGGCGGCGGCGAGCTCGGCATTCTGGCGATCCATTTCCATTTCATAGAGGCGGGAACGGAGGACGCGCATGCCTTTCTCGCGATTTTTGATTTGCGATTTCTCGTCCTGGCAACTGACGACGGTGTTGGTGGGCAGGTGGGTGATGCGGACGGCGGAGTAAGTGGTGTTGACGGACTGCCCGCCGGGGCCGGAGGAGCAGAAGGTGTCAATGCGCAGGTCTTTGGCTTCGATCTTCACATCTACGTCTTCGGCTTCAGGCAGGACGGCGACGGTGACGGCGGAGGTGTGAACGCGGCCCTGGGTTTCAGTGGCGGGGACGCGCTGCACGCGGTGGACGCCGCTCTCCCACTTGAGCTGGGAGTAGACGCGGTCGCCCTCGATGATAGCGATGACTTCCTTATAGCCGCCGATGCCGGATTCGGAAAGCGAGAGGACCTCGACCTTCCAGCGATGCTGCTCTGCGAAGCGGGTGTACATGCGGAAGATTTCAGCGGCGAAGAGGGATGCCTCGTCCCCGCCCGTGCCGGCGCGGATTTCAAGGATGACGTTCTTCTCGTCGTTGGGGTCCCTGGGCAGCAGCAGAAACTTCAATTCTTCCTGGATGAGAGGCGCGCGGGGCTCAAGCGCGGCGATCTCTTCGGCGGCCATGGCGCGCAGATCGGGGTCGCTCTCGGCCAGCATGGCGCGCGCGTCAACCAGCCCCTGATGCACCTGCTTCAGCGCGCGGTACTTCTCCACGGCGGGCTCAATTTCGCGCAGCGCCTTGGCGGTCTTGTGATAGCGCTCGTGGTCGTTCAACACCTCAGGCAATGCGAACTGAGATTGCAGTTCGTTATAGCGCTGGTCCATTTGTTCCAAACGGTCAATCACGGCCCCTCCGGGGTTATGCATTTCTCAGATTATTGATGTGGAAAGGAAAATGACGCGGAGATCTGCAGGCGGCGGGCGCCGCTAGAGGAAGGCCGGGATGGGCTGATGCAAGGCCATGGCGTTGCTGAAGATTATTTTAGACCAAAATTGCGATTCCGGCACTGCGTCGCCGCAGGAAGCCTGCCGAGTTTGGCGGCAGGCTTCCGCGCAAGCTAGAGCCTGGCGTGGGTGCCATCGCAGAAGGGCTTGTTGGCGCTGTGCTTGCATCCGCAGAAGTAGATGGTCTTTGACTCTGTGGCTTCGAACTTGACCGGGGTGAGGCCAGTGCCCTTGTGGCTTCCGTCACAGAAGGGCTGTTTGGCGCTCAAACCGCAGGCGCACCAGAAATAAGTTTTTGAAGCCTCCACCTCGACCGGGTAGGGGCTCTTGCGGGCAATGGTTGGCTCAGACATGCGTGACACTCCTTTGGGGATGATGATGCTATGGCGAACGTATTGAATTATAGGCTGCGGCAGGTGGCCGGGCGGGTTCATGAGGAATCGTTCAGGCCGGCTTGTCTGGGGCCAATTGCGGAAAGGCGGTGATGCGCAGCTTTGCGGCGGCGTAGGGAATGAGCGTGATGGTTTCCTCGGGCTCGCTACTGCTGACGGGGCTTTGCGGAAGAGGATTGGCGACGCCGTCCACTGCGCGCCACGCGTTGAGCTTGCGCGCCTTGACGCTGAGGCGC
>JAJYBT010000697.1 GCA_021778875.1 Acidobacteriota bacterium
TGGAATTCCATTGAGCGCGGTGCCGGCGAGAGCGGTGATTTTGAGATCGAGAGACAGGGCCACATCGCCGTTTCGCATCACCTTTGGAGTGGTCTTGAGGGTCATGCCAAGGTCCTGGTAGTCAATTTGCGGAATGGTGGCTGCCGCCCCGGCGAACGATGTGAGCAGTGAGGATAGACTGCCTGAAGCTCCTGCGCTGGTAAGTCCGGGAATGTTGATGCCGCTGGTATTCATCCCGGAATAGGACGAGGTCATAATGGGGTAGCGCATGCCGTTGCGCAGTGTTCCTTCTTCGCCATCGCCGAGCCTGACCTGAATCTGGTCGAGGGTGCGCGTTGCGGAGGAGTTCAGGCTCAGGTTGAGTGTGGTAGGGCCGGGCGAAAGGCCTGACAGGGTAAGACCTCCGCCAAAGAGCGCGATGCCATTGGAGAAGATGGAACTGGAAACCTGGCCGGATGCCAGCAGGATGCCCAGAATTGCCAGTGTATCTCCGGGAGAGGCCAGCCCCGATGCGATGATCTGCTGCACCAGGGCCTGATTGGCGTTGAGAATCGCCTGCTCCTCGGCATAGACGTTGAAGGCAGTAATCTGCTGCGGGAACTGCACGCCGGTGTTCTGTTCGCTGGTATGCGCAAGCTGAATCATGCGCACTTCCAGCAGGACCTGGCTTTGCCCGTCGAGGAGATTGCGGAGGGTGGAGTTGAAGGCGCCGAGCGAGCTTGCCGGAGCGCGGATGGTCATGGTTCCAAGATTCTGCGTTGACACCGCCTGCTGCGCGTTGAACACATTCTTGGCCAGGTTGCTGACGATGGTTATTTCCGCCGGCGTCAAACCCTGCAGGTAGACGGTCTCCATCGCCATCCGCTCGAATTCCCTGCGATTTGGCGCAGTATCCCTTGCGACGAGCACGCGGTGCGCATCTAGCGGAATCCAGAACGAATCGGTGACCATGCCCAATACGCGCACGGCCTGCTGGAATGTGACATCATCAAGGTCCAGCTTCACCGGCACCGCTGGAACGCTCTGGTCGAGGGTGGCCTGAATGCCAAAGGCGGTGAAGACCTTCTGGATCAACTGCCGCCTGTCTGACTTGAGATGAAAGCTTTGGAGCCCGGCAGCCGGCTCAAGCGCCGGCGCTTCTCCCGCTTCTCCGGCGGGCTCTTCATAGAGCGCTTTGGTTTGCGAGGCCACCGCATCGCTGGAGAGGCTGCGCAGGTGTTCGGCCACCTGCGCGTTGCCTGGATCAAGCTGCTGTGCCTGCTCGAGGGCGGCAAGCGCGGCCCCGGAGTCGTTGCGCGTACTTGCCCTTGCGGCTGCCTGAATCAGCGCCGTGACCTGATGACTGCGCGCCAGCTTTGCCGCCACGGCATAGTTGGCATTGCCGGGGTCCAGCGCTGCCGCCTGCTCGAAGTTCCGCATCGCCGCGTCGAACTGCTCCTGATCAAACAGCTTGCTGGCCTGAAGGAACAGCTTTGCCGCGCGCCTTCGGTTTTTGCTGCTGACAGGCTTGCTTGGAGCGGCGGATTGCGCCTGCGCAGCGGCGGGCTGCGCGCTTGTGCCTGCCTGGGCGGCAGTCTGCGCGCCGGGCTGTGCAGGCGTCTGCGGCGCAGCCTGCTGAGCTGGCGCCGCGCCAGCCGTGGCCGCCAGAAGCATGGCAGCCAGCCATGCGCTCGATTGTACGCGTGGGCGGCTCATGTCGTGGTCCGTGTGGCCGCCAGCAGGTCGGCCAGCGAAGTGGCGCAGACCTCGGGCCGGTGTTCCAGCAGCGCGTCAAAGTCGAAGTGGCCGGTGGCCACGGCAATCACAGGCAGGTGGTTGGCGCGCGCAGCGGCAATGTCCCGCGGCGTATCGCCCACCACGCAGACGCGGGCCGCGGGTCCGGCCAGGTCGCGTGCCTTGCGCGCGGCGTTGCCGATCAGCTCGGCGCGGACAGGGAAGCGGTCGCTGAAGCCGCCAAAACGGAACCACTTGCGCAGCCCCGCCTGCTCAATCTTGATCCAGCCGATCTGTTCCAGGTTGCCGGTGGCCACGCCCAGCAGGGCTTCCCGCCCGGCCAGGTGGCCGAGGGCGTCCTGCACGCCGGGCATCAGCATAGGCTGCAATTGATGTCGCCGTTCAGCCACGTGATTGCACATGGCCGCAAGGATCGCCTCAGTGTGCGAGTCGAGGACCTCGGCGGGGATGCCGGCGCGGTCACAGGCCTCCCGCAGAATCGCGGTATCCGTGCTGCCGTGGATGGTTACGCCATCCAACGAAACCTCAATGCCTGTGACCTGCCGCACGCTGCTGGCCACGGAATCAAAGTGCACACGATCGCGGCTGCGCAGGAGGGTGCCGTCGATATCGAAGAGGTAGGCATCCTGCCCATCCCAGGCGAACCCCGGTTCGATGGCAATGCGCGCTTTGTTTTCCTGCTGGAATGTCTGCATGCTTTGGGGAGACTTGTCAGCCCTGGCGGAAGCCCTGGCGAACCGCTCCGTATACAGGACGTTCGCTGCGCGGCGGACGCTTGAGGCCGGTCCGCACTTCGGCAAGGCTCAGGCCGAGCTCGGCCATGGTGCGGCTGAGCGTATTGCGGTGAATCCCAAGCTCATCCGCAGCTTTGCACTGGTTTCCCCGGTTCGCAACCAGCACTTCGCGCAGATATTGTCTTTTGAACTCGCGCACGGCATCCTCATATCGAATGCCGCTGGAATGCATCTGTGTCACCAGGCTGTCCAGTTCTCGTCTCACGTCCCCATCCCCTTGCACTAATAGCTTGCCACATCCGGTCGCGCTGCGGCCCGGTAAAAATTTATGCTCCGCGTTTTCCGGGGTGCATCCACTCGGGCGATGCTTCTTCCAGGGTCTTCAATTCCTGCCGGACACGCTGCGCCAGCTTGTCCGGGCTGATGTGCGTGCTGAGGTGGCACGCACCAAAGAAATACTTCGGCAGGCGTGATTCCGTCAACCACTTCGTTTTGGGAAAGAAGGCCACGGTGACAAGAATGCAGAGTGTGACGATGAC
>JAJYBT010000698.1 GCA_021778875.1 Acidobacteriota bacterium
GCGCCATCGCATTCTTCACCACGTGGAAAGCGGTGTAGTTCGATTACTCCGACAAGCTGCAACGCGCGCAGATCGACAACGCGGAGTAAGTTCCAGTTATGTGAGAGTAGTGACGGGTAAGGCCACCTGGTTGTGACCTTACCCGTTTTTTCATGCAGAGTTATTTGAAAGCCGACATTCCGCAGCGCGTCTATTCATTCTGTCTGCCGTAAATCACCGCTGTTGTGCCGGCGTGCTTGAGCGCGCAGTTGGCGTGCTGGTCACACTTGTAGTAGATCAGCGAAGACTCGGCTGCCCAGCTTGCAGCGGCGGCCTGGTCGCTTGCTTTGGCGATATAGAAGCTCTTGCCGTCAGCTGTTCCCAGCACGCCGCCGGCCGTGTCGTATCGCGTGGCCCGATCCTGGCCCTCCTGGTAGAAGGCTGAGAGCATCGGGGTGCCTTTCTTGCGGCGCGCCGCCATGCGGGCTTCAAGCTCTTTTCTCGCCTGCTTCTCCTTGACGTGATGCAGCAGGGCGTCCTGCTCTGCGACCGTGGGAAAGTTCGTGGCAAAGTCCCAGTAATCGACGCGCTTGTACTGCTCCGCAGTGCAGGGAAGCGTGCCGTGCGCATTGAGGGCCACGATGCTTCCATCTTCGCCCAGCTCATTCTGGAAGATGTCGTTGCCGCGCTCTCTGGCCTCCTCCTGGGCCCGAATGCTTTGCAACTGGGCCTTCTGCGCTGCCTGTTCGTGGGCAACGCGGTCGGTCACTGCCTTCTTTGCATGCATTCCGGCATCGGGGATGGGCGGAGGCGCTGCCTTTACGGGATGAAAGGCGAACAGAACCTGCTTGCTGCAAATTTGAAAGCCTGACCTGTCCAGCAGCCGTACATTCAGGTAGAGCGGCTCCGGAGGATTCGCGGCCGCGTAAGCAAATTGGGCGCTTTCCGTGGGGTCCACGGGCTTGAGTACGAGTTGATAATCCGCCTGGCCGTTCCATCGCGCAATCAGGTGACCTTCAAGCCCGGAGACATGGGAGACCGCAGCTCCCAGGTTGTCAGCTTCAGTCTTCGTCTTGGGCCGGCTCATCACCAGCACCACGATCACAGCCAGCGCCAGCAGCGCTAACACGGCCAGCGCCAGTGGAAGCCCGCCCTTCGCCTTCCCCCTTGGAGTTCCCGGCTGCCTTGATTCATTGCTCGCGGAAGGAGCGGACCGGTAGAGTCCGGAGTTCGAGGAGTCGTGCGGGTTAGCCCCGCTCATGGCTCCGCCTGGAAATTGCCGTCCAGAATCATCCATTCACACTGAGCCCTTTCCCGATTGAGTTCCAGCAGCCTGCGCAAGCCTGAGCCAATTGGACCATGCGTCACGTGCGGTGACAACTCGAAACTGCGGCTGCCCGGCACGGAAGTTACTTCCTGTACACGGGCTTCCGTTACCCATTGCTGCCGTCCAGCACGTCTCGGAGCGCAAAGCTGGTTTCAAGCCGAATCACGCCCGGCAGGCGCGACAGCTCAGTCTGGTGCAGCCGTCCGTAGTCGTCGATGTCGCTTACGCGCGCCACCAGCGTGTAGTCATACTGGCCGGCCATCAGGTGGCAGCTCACAATCTCGTGGCAGTGCCGCACGGCGGTCTCAAACGCGCTCAGCACGCCGGCCGACTGGCGCTCCAGAGTGATGCGGATATAGACGGTCATGCGCTTGCCCAGCAGCCGGTCATCAATCAGGGCGCGATAGCCGCGAATGGCCTTTGCCGCCTCCAGCGCCTGGATGCGCCGCGAGGCTGCCGACGCCGACAGGCCGACCGCCTCGCCCACCTCATAGTTGGTGGCGCGCCCGTGGCCCTCCAGGTAGCGCAGAATGGCGGCATCCAGTTCGTCGAGACCGCTTTCCGGCGTCACCTTGAATATTTCTTGCGACAAGTGGTTGTCTGGTTCACGTTTCGTTCCCATACGGGAGTTTTACCACGAAATTTGCACACATCGGAAGCAGAATGCGCCGTAGTATTGCCTGCAGTTGGAAGCGCTCGATCCTGCCGCGCCGGAACAGTCCTCCCTCCACTGCAAGCCACGGCGTGGCCGCTGCTTTGGCCCCCGGGCGCGTCCAACCCCCGAGAGGAGCAGAGCACATGATCATCGGCGTCCCCAGAGAGATTAAGGATAATGAAGCCCGCGTCGGCGTAACTCCGGCTGGCGCAAAGGCGCTTGTCGAGGCTGGTCACACCGTGCTGGTTGAAACCCAGGCCGGCGTGCAATCCGGCTTTCCGGACGCTGAATACCAGGATGCGGGCGCTGAAATCGTGGGCGAGCCCGGCTACGTCTGGGGCAAGTCCGAAATGGTGGTCAAGGTCAAGGAACCCATCGAGAAGGAGTACGTCTTCTTCCGCGAGGGGCTGGTGCTGTTCACCTATCTGCACCTTGCTCCCCTGCCTGAGCTGACCAACAAGCTGCTGGAGAAGAAGGTCATCGGCATCGCTTATGAGACTGTGCGCGACCGGCACGGCATGTTGCCCTTGCTTATGCCCATGAGCGAAGTGGCGGGGCGCATGAGCGTGCAGGTCGGTGCAACCTATCTTGAAAAGGAACGCGGCGGACGCGGCATCCTGCTGGGCGGCGTGCCCGGCGTGCCGCCTGCCCATGTCACCATCATCGGCGGAGGCATCGTGGGCACCAACGCCGCCCGCATCGCGCTGGGCTTCGGCGCCAAGACCACGCTGATTGACGTGAACATGAACCGCCTGCGCGAACTGGACGACATCTTCAATGGCCGTCTGCACACGCTGGCGTCCAACAGCTACAACATCAATCAGGCCACGCGCGAGGCTGATCTCGTCATCGGCGGCGTGCTCATTCCCGGCGCCACGGCTCCCAAAATCGTTACGCGCGCCATGGTGGCGCAGATGAAGAAGGGCGCGGTGATTGTGGATGTGGCCATTGACCAGGGCGGCTGCGTTGAGACGGCGCGGCCCACCTCGCACTCCAACCCGAGCTATGTGGTGGATGGTGTAGTGCACTACTGCGTGA
>JAJYBT010000699.1 GCA_021778875.1 Acidobacteriota bacterium
GGAACCAGCTTGCGGCCGTGCCGGGTGGGCAGCGTAATTGTCCAGTCGTAGCCGTAGTTGCCGATGCTGCAGATCAGCTTGTCCCGCGGCACCGTTTTAAGAGCTGTGCGCAGATTGCGGATAAACCAGTCCTGTCCTGCGACCGGACCGGGGCCGGTTGCCGGCTCATGCTGGTCGTAGTTCATCAGGATCATGCCGTCGGTATGCGCGGAATAGAACTTGAAATCCCAGTCGTCGTCATCGACCGGCACATTGATGTAGAGCCGCAGCTTGCGCGCGTGCATCCGGGTGGCCAGGTCGGCCACCAGCTTGTGATAACCCGGCTGTGCAACCGTAGGGATCGCTTCCAAATCGAGAGACAGCCCGTGGTAGTGCGGGTTGGCGGCCAGCAGCGCCAGCGCGTCGCTTTCAAAGCGCGCACGGGCCTGCGGGTTCATCAGCATCTGCTTGACGATGTCGGACTGAAAGTCGCCCTTTAGCTGGTCAAAGTTATTGACCATGGGAAAGATTTCGGCGTCGCTGTGAGAGTCCGCCAGCGTGTGCTCCACCTTGTCTTCCGGGTCAATATCATGAACACCGTTCGCATCAACGACAGAGTAGGGCCGGTTCTCCGGTGAGAACGCTGTCAGGTGACCGTCGGGTGTAATGACGTGCAGCCAGTCCGTAAACAGCAGATCGATCTCCCGCGCATGATGGCGCAGCGAGGAGTAGCTGGCAGAGTCGTAATCCACATAGTATGCGGCTCGGAGCCCGGTGCCGGAGTTGAGCGGCAGGTCGGAGGGACGGCGGCCTTTCTTCCACCGGCGGCTGATGCGGAAGCCGCTCTTCCCTTTTTTTGCATAGGCCGAGTCGCGCAGGGGCTTATAGTTTTTCTTCTGCACCGGCAGCAGAAGTTCCGGCAACTTGTCACTCCGCAGCACGTTAATGCCGAAGGCGACCAGGACAATTGTAGACAGCACGGCAAGCACATCGAAGATGCGCCGCAGGCGTTTCCAGCGCTTGCGTCCCGGGTCGTAAAAGATTGGCTTGCTCATGCTTTGGGAGGCTCGCTCCATTATCGCAGCAGGCGGCAGGATATCTACAGCGAATCCAGTGCGCTGGAAGCGGGAACCTGACCGCTGCGAACCGCGCGATGGCGGTTCCCATCCGCCGCCGCTGGTATCCTGCAACCCGATGCCCGGCTTTCTGCGATCTGCAAAGCGCCACGTCTCCTTCGCCATGCTGACCGGACTGCTGCTGCGCCTGTGGTTCGTGCAGAACTACCCTGTCATCGATGGCGATACGCTCGTCTACGCGGACATCGCCCATAACTGGTTCCGGCACGGCATCTATGGGATCACCCGCCCGTGGGGGATTCAGCCGACACTGATTCGCCTGCCAGGCTATCCCCTGTTTCTGGCGCTATGCTCCGGCACCTTCGGGGCGGGCCACTGGACAGCGGTGCTGCTGGTGCAGACGGCGATGGACCTGGCCGCCTGCCTGCTGGTCGCCAGCTTTGCGGCGCGCGCCATCTCCCGCCGGGCCGGCATTGCCACGCTGTTTCTGGCGTCGCTGTGCCCGTTTACCGCCAACTATGTCGCTTCCCCGCTCACCGAGACGCCGACGCTGTTCTGCATTGCGCTTGGCTTGTATGCCCTGCTGCGATATCTCGAGGCTCCTGCAGCCGGCCGCTGGTTCTGGCTGCTGGCATTTTCTATCGCCTGGTGCGCACTGCTGCGCCCGGACGGTGCGCTGCTCGGCGTGGTGTTGCTGCCCGCAATGTTCCTGGACGCAAGTCCGCAGCGCACGGCCCGGAAACGGGCACTGCTGGCCGGCACGTGTGCGGCGATTACGCTCCTCCCTTTTGCAGTCTGGACCGCCCGCAATGCGCGGACCTTCCATGTCTTTGAGCCGCTGGCGCCGCGCTATGCCAATGATCCCGGTGAGGTCCTGCCGCGCGGCTGGATTCGCTGGGTGCGCACCTGGTGCGTGGAGTACACCTCCACGGCGGAGGTCTACTGGAGCGTGAGCGGCGACGCGATTGATCCGGCGCTGCTGCCTGCCCGCGCCTGGGGCCACGGGGCACAGGCAGCCGAGACGCGATCGCTGATCGCCGCGTACAACCGGACGCAGACGATGACGCCGGCGCTGAGCCACGCATTCGGAAGGCTGGCTGCCGAACGCATTGCTTCCCATCCCTGGCGCTATTGGGTGGGACTGCCGCTGGCGCGCCTGGCAGACATGTGGCTGCGCCCGCGCACCGCGCAACTCTGGATTGAGCTGCGCTGGTGGCAGTACAGCCGCCATCACGCGGAGACAATCTTCAGTTGGGTCTATGCGGGCGTCAATCTGCTGTACCTGGCGTTCGCCCTGTGGGGACTGCGGCAGCGCGTGCCACTCCGCGCCGTGATGCTTGCTTACATTCTGCTGCGCTGCACGCTGCTGCTGACCATAGAAGCGCCCGAAGACCGTTACACGCTCGAGTGCTTCCCAATGATCTTCATCCTGGCAGGAGCCGCTATCGCGGCGCAGTGGCCCGGGCGTAGTGCGTCGCCGCGGAAGTGCGATATGGCTGCGGCTTCAGGAAAGTAGCCCGCTACTTCTGCACCGTTTGTGTCTTCCCTTCGGTCTTGATGCGGAAGACCGATGCGGGAATCTTCTTGTTGTATTGAATATTGCGGTAGTACGCCGTGCGCGAATCCCCGGACGGTTCAAACAGAACCTGCTTGAGCGAGATGGCGCGCTGCGGATCCACCCAGATGGTCACATGCGAAAAATTCTGCCGGACCGCGGCCGATTTGCTCACCATATCCAGCTTTGCAGTCTGCACGCCATCGATGGTTTCCATCCCCTGGAAGGTGATGTCCCAGTTCTTCTTCAGATCGCTGCCGCTGCCGCCAAATCCCAGCGTCAGATAGCTCTCATACTGCGCCTGCTTTCCAGCTGCATGGATGAGCGTCATCTGATGAATTTCCGGCTGATAAAACTTCAGCAGGCCGTCGCTGAAGACG
>JAJYBT010000700.1 GCA_021778875.1 Acidobacteriota bacterium
AGCCGCGCACGCTCATCTGCTTTATCGCCAGCCGCACGGGCATGGTGGTCAAGCGGCCATCCGTGGGTGCAGCGGGCTTTGTGCTGGATCACTACGACGCAGCCGCAACCGCAACGCACCTGCACGCAGTGGGGGACAAGCTGCTTTCTGCCTTCGGCAATCAGCCGCCGTATGCCGTCTTCAGCGACAGTCTTGAAGACTACGGCTCGGACTGGAGCCCCGCGCTGCTCGACGAGTTCCAACGCCGTCGAGGCTACGATCTGCGCCCGCATCTGCTCGCGCTCGTCGCAGACGCCGGGCCGGACACCGCTGCGATTCGCCACGACTGGGGACGCACCCTCACCGAGATGGCCGATGACGGATTCCTCAAGCCGCTGCACGCCTGGGCGCAGCAGCATCACACGCTGCTGCGTTCCCAGACCTACGGATTTCCTCCCGTCACGCTGTCAAGCAACCGCTTTGCCGATCTGCCGGAAGGCGAAGGCAAGGCCACGTTTGAGATGTGGCGCGAATTCTCTGACACGCGCTGGGCGGCCTCGGCTGGCCACCTGTTTCATCACTCCGTCGTCTCGTCGGAGACGTGGACATGGCTGCACTCGCCCGCCTTCCGCGCCACGCCGCTGGACATGAAGGTCGAGGCGGACCTGCATTTCCTGCAGGGCATCAACCAGCTCGTCGGTCACGGCTGGCCTTATTCTCCGCCGCAGGCGCCCGAGCCCGGCTGGCGCATGTACGCGGCTGCCGCCTTCGATGCGCATAACCCGTGGTACTTTGCCATGCCTGATCTCGCGCGCTATCTGCAGCGCGTCAGCTTTGCGCTGCGCCAGGGAGAACCCGCCAACGACATTGCCATGCTGCTGCCCAATGACGACGCATGGGCCTCGTTCAAGGCAGGCTTTCATCAGCGCTCCTCGCCCACTTCCCCAGGCGGCTTCGATCAGACCGGCTCCAACGTGACCATCGACGAGCAAATGGACAAGATCCTCGGCAAGCAAGTCATCGCGCACGTTCTCGATGCCGGCTTCAACGTGGACTTCATCGACGCGGACGCCATTGACAGTGTGGGCATTCCCTATCGCGTGCTCATTCTGCCCGGCGTGGACAGGCTGCCCGTAGCAACGTATGAAAAGATTCTGGCCTTCGCGCGCAAAGGCGGCATCGTGATTGCCACGCGGCGCACGCCTGCCACCGCCCCCGGCTTCCTGCACGCCGCAGAAGACTCTGCGCGCATCAGCGAACTCTCGCAGACGCTCTTTCATAGCAGCGTCCCTTCCGCGCATTTCATTCAGGATGAAACACAGCTCGGCGCAAGTCTGGCAACGTATCTCGCGCCCGATATGACGCTCACTCCGCGCACGCCGCAAATCGGCTTCATCCATCGCAAGCTCGCTGACGGCAACCTTTACTTTGTCGCGAACACGTCCAATCAGGCAAAGCATGTGCAGGCGCAATTCCGCGACAACGCGCGCCACGCGGAAACCTGGGACGCCTTCACTGGTCAGGTGTCAGGCCTGCCCGATGCACAGCACATCGACCTCGACCTGGCTCCCTACGAGTCGCGGCTCATCTACTTTTCCGATGCAGCCATGACCGCTGCGCCCCAGCCAGGCACACAGGAGACCGTCCGCATGGATCTTTCGCGCCAGTGGCAGGTCACGTTCGGTGAAACCGGATTGTCGGCGGATCAGGATCGCCTTGCCTCATGGAGCGACGATGCGAAGACGCAATTCTACTCGGGCCTCGCGACCTATCGCAAAAGCTTCAACCTGCAGCACGCAAACCAGCCGCAGGGCACAAGGCTCTTGCTCGACTTCGGACCCGGAACACCAGAAGCTCTGCCTTCGCCCCCGGGCCAGAACAACATGCACGCCTATCTTGTACCCCCGGTGCGCGAGGCCGCTGAAGTCTATGTCAATGGCAAACGCGCCGGTGTCGTGTGGCATCCGCCATTCCGCCTCGATGTGACCGCATATCTGCAGGACGGCGAGAACGACCTGCGCATCGTGGTCGGCAACACGGCCATCAATGCGCTGGCGGGCCAGCCTCTGCCCGACTACCGCCTCCTGCGCGATCGCTTCGGACTGCTCTTCATCCCCCAGGACATGCAGAATCTGCATCCCTTGCCCTCGGGCATGCTGGGGCCGGTCACCCTGGTTCAATCCGCCCCGGCCCGATAACGCATCCGCTTCGCTGCTCCACCGGCAACCGTGCGATTGGGCCGGCGTGATCCTGCCGATTTTCAGCGACTGGGTTTACAAAGTGGCGGCGCTCACGTTGCGGGCCTTGCCGTGAAGAACAGCTCCGGGCGCTTTCGGCATTGGAATTTGCCCGCGAAAGCCCCTGCTGGACTCAGCCGGACTGCGCGTATGCGGAGCGTTCTCTTGTATAGGAAATAAACGATTTATTGAATGCGAATTCTGTGTCCGCAGTGGGGGAATTAGTTCGTGACCGAAACATTTCAAATGGGAATAAAATTTCCTCTTGACATAAACTTCACCAATCCTTAATGTTTCGGCCCATCGGATTAGGTCCGGGTTCGGCAGCCCTGAGTGGATTTCCACCTCAAGCCCGGGCTCTTGCAATAGAGGCAGATGCCGATCTCGCTCGGACCTGATCTCGCAAGACATCTTCAAGGAGAAGGAGGGACAAGTTGAGGCACCGGCTGCCTTCCAGAAGCTGCACCAATCCACTCCCGTGGCACTCCGCAAGCCGAACGCCGACGATGAACTCGCACTATGGCAGCCCGACAAGGGCACAAAACCCTGACCGTGATGTGCAGCACGCGCAGCCGGGTGCTGTCGTCGATAATGTTTGTTCCGGGGGTAGCGTCCATTGCGTGTTTCGCTCTTTATCACCTGCTATAACGACACGTTGTTCCCTGAAACCGGCAAAGCGGTCGTGCGCCTCCTGGAGCGCCTGGGCCACACCGTCGAGTTCCGCAAGGAGCAGACCTGCTGCGGCCAGATGCACTGGAACACC
>JAJYBT010000010.1 GCA_021778875.1 Acidobacteriota bacterium
ATCAGGCCCAAACCGTGATCCAGCGCCACCTGCTCAATCCCGACGAGTTCTGGGGGCAGTGGATTCTCCCTTCCATCGCCCGCAACGACGCCGCCTTCCACGACCAGAACTATTGGCGTGGCCGCATCTGGGGGCCGATGAACTACCTCGTCTATCTCGGACTCCAGAACTACGACCTGCCGGACGTCCGCCGCCAGTTCGCGCAGAAGTCCTACGACCTCTTTCTAAAAGAGTGGAAGCAGAACGGCCACGTCCACGAGAACTACAACGCCATTCTCGGCACCGGTGACGATGTCTCCAACAGCGACCGCTTCTATCACTGGGGCGCGTTGCTGGGCTACATCCAATACCTGGAGCAGGGCGGCGGGCAGCAATAACAGCCGATACTGCGGATGAGCCTCCCTCGCCTCATCCGCAAAACCGCTATCATGGACCCAGAGCAGCACGAGGCTCCGGCATGCCCGACCCAACCATCTTCATCTCGGCCGGCGAGGCCAGCGGCGAGCACTACGGCGCCCTGCTCGTGCAGGCGCTCCAGCGCCATCTGCAAGCGGCCGGGCAATCCGCGCGCTTCATCGGCATGGGCGGTCCGCGCATGGCGGCGGCAGGCCTTCAACCCGTTGTCCGGTCAGAAGATATGGCCGTCATGGGCATCACGGAGGTGGTCCGTCATCTGCCCCGCATCTACGGCGAGTTCCGCAAGCTCAAGCGCGCCATCCGCGAGCAGCGCCCCGCCGTCGCCGTCCTCATCGACTTTCCCGATATCCATTTCCGGCTCGCGGCACAGTTCCACCGCCTCCGCATCCCCGTCATCTTTTTCGTCAGCCCGCAGCTCTGGGCGTGGAAGAAGCACCGCATCAAACTTGTGCAAAAGTACATCGACAAGATGCTGGTCATCTTCCCCTTCGAGCAGTTCTTTTACCGCGAGCACGGAGTCGATGCCGAGTTTGTCGGGCATCCGCTCGCCGATCTGCCCCTGCCCACCATCTCCCGCGAAGAGTTCGCCAGCCAGAACGGCCTGGACCCGGCCGGCCAGTGGATCGGTCTGCTTCCGGGCAGCCGCCCCCGGGAGATACGCGACAATCTGCCGGAGATGCTTGCCGCCGCGCGTATCCTTGCCCTGCGCGGACCATCCCCCCACACCGCCCATGGTGGCCTGGAGTTTGTCCTCCCGCTCGCGCCTACCCTTACCCCGGCACAGCGCCAGATGGTCCGCCAGTTCGTCGCTGACCACGCCAGCGGCCTGCCCGTCCGGCTCACAGACGATGCGCGCGCCGCGCTCCACCATGCCCGCGCCTCCATCGTGGCCAGCGGCACCGCCACCGTGGAGGCGGCCCTCATCGGCAATCCCTTCGTGGTCGTGTATCGCGTCTCGCCCATCACCTACGCCATCGCCCGGCGCGTTGTCCATGTGCCTCACGTGGCCATGGCCAACCTCATCGCCGGCCACCGCGTCGTGCCGGAGCTCATCCAGAACGACTTCTCCGCCCCCAATATCGTCCAACACCTTGAGCCGCTGCTACCCGATGGCCCCCTCCGGCAGTCCATGATGGAGGAACTGACCAGGATTCGCGGCCTCCTCAACCCCCACCCTGAAGCTCAGGGCGGCAACAGTGGCGCAATCGACCGGGTGGCGACCATCGCGCTCCAGTTGCTTGCCCAGCCTTCCCCGGTTGCGGAATCCGTGCAATCCTGAATCGGATAGAGTGCCGGATGGCTCATCCCTGTCCTTGCGGGCCGGGAGCACGAGCCGGAAGACCAGGCACCGTGAAATAACGACTGCGATGCGTTCGAGAAAGCCCATCATGAAGACTCAATCCGAACTGCGACAGCTTTTCTCCCGCGGCCTTGGCCTGCTTGCCGTTTCCCTGCTTCTGGCTGCGCCCCTCGCCGCGCAAACCTCCCGCCCGGCGCTCGACATCACCGGCTACGTGATTGACGCCGAGATCGATACGGCCGCGCATCACCTCGCCGCCACGGCCCAGGTGCAGTTCACCGCGCCGGAAAACGCCGAGCAGGTCAGCTTCGGCTTTCACCCTGCCCTCAAGGTCAGCAAGATCACCGACGATACCGGCAAGGTGCTCACCGGTGAGCGGCTGGCCGACGGCACCATCCGCGTCGCGCCCGCCACCCCCTTCACCAGGGGGCAGGTCTCGCACTGGACCTTTACCTACGACGGCAACATCACCGGCAACGAAGACGGACCCGTCGAGGGCCTCAAGCTCGCCGCCATCCAGGAGCCCATCACCTATCTCCTGTACCCGGCCCGCTGGTTCCCCATGACCGGCTACATGACCGACCGTTTCACGGCCCAGATCCACATCCGCGTGCCGCAGGGCATGCAGGTCTTCGCCAGCGGCAGCAAAGGCGCCTCCCATCCCGTCACGCTGGCAAACGGCAAGCCCGGTGACCAGTTCGACTTTGACTGGAGCAAGCCCGGCTTTCCCGGCACCGTGATCGCAGGACGCTTCCTCGGCCCCTTCACCGTGGGAGCGGGCAACGTCAAGGTGTACCTCACCGTCAGCCATCAGTCGCTCGGCAACCAGATCGCGCAAACGGCCTCCCGCCAGTTCGATTTCTTCACCGACAGCTTTGGCGAGCCGGAAACCAGCCACCTCAACGTCGTCGAGCTGCCGGATGACACCCTGCCCGTGGCCTGGGCGCCCGAGCTGGCGGCCATCATGGGCTCCCGCATCAGCGACAAGTCCGGCGTGCGCCTCCTCTCCAACACCATCGCCCACCAGTGGTGGGGGTCTGAGGTCAGCCCCCGCACCCTCAACGACGCCTGGATCACCAACGGCATGTCCCGCTACGCCGAGCTCATGTACCTGGAGAACGAGAGCGGCCAGGCCGCCCTCAAGACCGCCCTGCAGGATGTCTCCGCCGGCGCGCTCGCCTATGACACCATCCCCCTCTCCAGCGCGTCCCGCCTCGATCCCTTCTCGCCCCAGTTCCAGTCCATGACCCTCGAAAAAGGCGCCATGATCTTCCACATGCTGCGCGGCGAGCTCGGCGACAAGCCCTTCCTGGCCACCCTCAAGGGCGTCCTCAGCCAGTTCACAGATGCTTCTGTCCGCTCCAGTGACCTGGTCAAGGTGGCCGAAGCTCAGAGCCAGCAGCAGTTGACCGCCTTCTTCGCCCAGTGGGTCGACGGCACCGGCGCACCCATGTTCAACAACAAATACACCGTCTACCGCCTCGGCAACGGCAAGGGCTTCCGCACCATCGGCGACATCACGCAGGACCTCGACCTCTTCAGCATGCCGGTGGAGATTCGCGTGGAGACGGATGGCAAGACCGTCCATCAAAAGATCGATGTCGTCGGCACTGACTCCCAATACATCGTCGATACCTTCGGCCGACCCCGCCGCATCAGCATCGACCCCGGCGACTGGGTCCTCAAGACCACCCCCGACCTGCAGGTGCGCATCGCCATCCTCAAGGGCCAGCAGCTCGTAGCCCAGGGTGACCTCACCGGCGCGCTGGCCGAGTACCAGAAGGCCCTCAAGGCCAATCCGCAAAGCTCCCTCGCCAGCTATCGCATCGGCGAGGTGCTCTTCACCCAGCGCAACTACCAGGCCAGCGTCAACGCCTATCGCGACGCCCTGCGCGGCGACGACGAGCCCGCCTGGACTGAGGTCTGGAGCCACATCCAGATCGGTAAGATCTTTGATATCACCGGCCAGCGCGATCGCGCCGTCAACGAGTACCGGCTCGCCATCCAGACCAACGACAATACCCAGGGAGCCATCAACGAGGCTCGCCTCTACCTGCAAAAGCCCTACAAGCGGCCTGACAACCAGTAAGCCACGCTCCGGTTGCGCGCAATGCAAACGGCCAGCCTCCCCGGCTGGCCGTTTTCCTTTCTTCAGGATTGTTTCTTGCTGGTCGAGCTACTCGACGGGCTGGGCCTGGGAATGTCCCAGCGAAAGCACCTCAAGACGAACCTTTGCCAAACCATCCTTGGTCATGGCCAACTTCCTGGCCGCCCCATAGGACAGGTCGATAATCCGTCCCTTCATCAGCTCTCCGCGATCCGTAATGCGCACCACCACCGAGCGGTGGTTCTCCTCGTCTATTACGCGCACCCGGGTGCCGAAAGGCAGGGTCGGATGACAAGCTGTCATGGCATACATATCAAACCGCTCACCGCTTGCCGTGCGGCGGCCGTTGAACACCGTTCCGTACCAGGAGGCAATCCCATGCAGCATTTCCTCCGGCTGCTTGCCAGCCTTGTCTGCTGCCGGGGTCACCGGTGTTGAGCTTGCGGCGGGAGAGGCAGCGGGAGAACTCCCCGTCAACCTCGACAATGGTGCATTCGCCAGCACGGGCCGGGTGCTCATAGTCAGCACCGCCCCTGTCAGCGCAACGCAGGAAGCACCCACCAACAACCAAAACTGCACGGGCGCTTTCTCGTTCAGATGCAAGATTTTTCGTCGCATTCGCATCCTCTTATTTTACTAGTTCAGCACCTGCATCCTCAAGCATTTACAAGAGATGCAACAGGTTTTTCGCGCAAAAACCGGCGGTCTTTGCCATAACAAACTAGTAAGCTATTGCCTGTGTTCAACTTACGATTTGCACCAGATTCAGTGCAAAACTCCGTCGTTCAAGCCAAGGGGGAGAAATGCATACTGCTTCCATCACCGCTCTCTTGGGGGAAGAGCGAACGCCGTAATAGATAGTCCAACGAGCGTAGCACGAAAATTCTGCCGCCGCGCACCAACTTTTGGGTGAGTCCGCCGTTTGCCTTCCCATCCCGGGACAAAATTTTCCTGCCTCCAATTTGCGAATAATTATGTCGCTTCTTGCTAGCGTGGAAGTTAGGGCAATCCTCCCGCCGCCCCAATCCACCCGAAAGCAGAGGAATGACACATGCGTTTAAGCGCAGCAGGACTCGCATTGATCAAGCAATCTGAAGGCTTCCGCAGCCGCACCTACCTGGACGCCGCCGGCTATCCCACCATCGGCTACGGCCACCGCCTCGTCCACCCCGAGTGTTTTCCCAACGGCATCAGCGAAGCCCAGGCCGAGGCCATCCTCATCGCCGACGTCTCCCAGGCCGAGCAGGCAGTGCTGCGGCTCGTCCGTATCCCGCTCACCCAGGGCCAGTTCGACGCGCTGGTCGACTTTGTCTTCAATCTCGGAGAAGCCCGCCTGGCCGGTTCCACCCTGCTCAAAGACTTGAATGCAGGCTACTTCGATCTCGCCGCCTCGGAGCTCCTGCGCTGGGATCACTCCGGCGACCACGAGCTCGCCGGCCTCAGGACCCGCCGCCAGGCCGAGCTGGCACTCTGGAGCGATACCCCTCCCAACGGGCAGCGCGCAGCCTAGCCCTGGCGCTCTTCGCCGAACCCGGCCGAGTGCTGCTCCAGAACCTCAAGCCGCTCTTCCGGCTTCAGATATCCCTTGCGCCGGAACCAATCCTCCATGGCGGGCTGCAACCGGTCCAAGGGAACGCGAAGACCGGCCTCCAGCAGGCCGTCTCCGGCGGGCAGGGTATCGTCAAAAACAGCGTCGTTGGTAAAGTTGCGCATGGCAAAGTTGTCAATCCAGCGCACCGGGCAGGCATGGTGCCCGCCCTCCGGGTCAACGCGCTGCACTGAAAGCCTGCGAACGAACATATCTCCACTCTAAACGGAACCACCCCGTCTTAATGCGCGGGCGGCTGTGCCAGCGTCTCTACCCTGAAGCGCTTGTAGTCGTAGTCCCGCTCGGTAAAGTGCTGGCGCATGTTCTTCAGCAGCAGCACCCGCGCCTGCACGGTTCCCTCCGCCCCGGTCGGCAGCCACAGACCCTCTGCCACCGGGGCCTGCTCAAAGCGAAAGCTCGAACCCTTCGCAATGCTGGCAAACAACCCGCCGGCAATCCGGAAGTTGTCGATAAATCTCACCTCAACGTGCGCCACCTGCCGGTCGGCCTCGTCCACCCACAGCGTGCCCTGCAGTTTCTTTGAGATGTCCTCGACCAGCCCGTGGGTCTTGGCATCCTTGCGCCCCACAAAATCGAACACGATCGCCGGCCGCCCCCGGAAGCTCTCTCGCCGCTCGTTCCGCACATCCATAATGTCCAGCAGGCGGCCGATGCTCACCGCCTGGCCTTCCAGCGGCTGGCCCGGCGCCGTGTTCTGCGCCTTTTCCACCAGCTTCGTCACCCGCTCGGTCTCTTTCTGCTGCTCATGGTCGTCCAGCGGTTTGCCGTTGCGCCCCACCGTTCGCTCGATCAGGTGGCTGTTGACGAAGAAGTCTTCGTGCTCCTCCGTCTTGGTGGACTTCACCTGCCCGTTCGCATCGATATCCTGCGTCGTCTCCAGCGAGGTGTAAGTGTAGGACTCGCGTACTTTATCCAGTTGCCGCTGGTGCTCCTGCACCTCGTGCATCAGCTGGCGCACATCCGGCAGCGGAGCGCCCGGCGCCGTCTGTGCCCACGCCGCGCAGCCTGCCAGCAAGCCCAGCAGAGCGCCGACCATGCCCGCACACCCGCAACCGGTCATCCGGCTTCTTGCCGCAACAGGCACTCTACGGTCTCCCCTCCAAACCATGCTGACTCCTTTGCACCATCCCGCAGGCTACGTCCTACATTCGTAAGTCACTGGAAAATTAGCTCGTTTCCGCAGTGACTCCATGGTATATCTGGGAGACATGGCCCAGAAGGTCGCACGGCCGACGGGCCTGCCGGAGCGAGGAGAAACCAGGCATGTTCCAATTGGTGATTCAGTGGTTGCTGAGCGCGGTTGCCCTCATGATCGTCTCCCAGATCGTCCCGGGATTTTATGTACAGGGCCTCTGGCCGGCCATGATCGCCGCACTGGTCATCGGATTTCTGAACGCGACCTTCGGACTCGTGCTCAAGGTGATCACCTTTCCCTTAACCATCATCACCTTCGGCATCTTCCTTCTTTTCATCAACGCCGTCATGATCCTGATGGCGTCCAAGTTTGTGGATGGCTTTTATGTAAGCGGATTCGGACCGGCATTCTGGGGAGGCATCATACTGTCTCTGCTTGGCCTGCTCATCCGGGCCATCATCAAAAAGTAGCGCACTTCCACCACCCGGGCATCTCCACCGTGGTGGGTGCTTTCGTCCTTACTTTGACGTCGCAGCTGGCTCGCTCGGCTGCGCGGCCTGGCTCGCGGACGGCTTTCCCATCGGCTTCCGGTCCTTTGCCGTAGCGGCCGGGCTTTTCTTGTGGGTGCTCGCCTGCCCACGCGCCTCCACCGGATGCTTCAGCACCGGTCCCTTCAGCGTCTGAGGGGTACGCACGGCACCCGCCCCGGAGAATCCGCCCGGAGCCACCACCCTCGGCATCACCACTCGCTGCGGCTGCTCCGCCGGCTGAACGCGCGAATACACGCCCCAGCTGCCGCCTGCCACTGCCAGCACGATTGCGGCTGCCGCCGCGCCTCGCGCCACCGTGCTCCGAGCCCAGCTCTCCCCGGAGCTGCCACTCGTCGGCCACGCCAGCACCCGCCCCTTCGGCGGGCCGGCCTTCAGCCTTGCCTTCACGCGGTCTTCCAGCCCCTCCGGCGCCGCCAGGCTCGCGATATGCCGCAGCGCAGCCTCTGCTTCTTCCACGGCCGAGTTCGTGCGCGGGCCCGGAACACTTGAGAATGGCGTATTCATCGCAGACTCCTGGAGTATTGGAGCAGTTCGGCCATCAGGTTGCGCGCGCGGAAAAGCCGCGACCGTACGCTCGACTCCGTAATGCCAAGCACGGCGGCAATCTCCACGCTGGAGAGCTCCTCAAACGCGGACAGCATCATCACCTCGCGCTCCTTGGCGGGCAGCTGCTCCACGCAGGCCAGCACATGGACATGGTGTTGCGCCGCCGCGGCTCGTTCCTCCGCGCTCAGTCCCCCGGCCGGCAACACGCGAGCCAGCTCCGTCACGTCATCCGTCTCCGGACGTGTCTTTGCCCGACGCTTGCGATCCAGAACAATGTTCCACACAATGCGGATCAGCCACACACGCGGATCGCGCACTTCGCCCAGCGAATCGCGATGGCGCAGCACACGCAGAAATGCCTCCTGCACGGCGTCCTCGGCGTCAGCTGTGTTGCGAAGAACAGAGAAAGCGACCCGGTAGAGCGTCGCGGCGTACTCATCCACCAGCGCCGCAAGCGCTGCCTCTTCTGCGTGCTCGCGGATACCCTCACGCACGGTGAAGTGGGCCATCTCCATCCAACCCGGGAATATCGTCTGGCTGGCGCTCATACCTTACCAGACGCAAAGCCCCGGCAGACTGCTCATCGTGTTCGACGAGGTCTGCCGGGGGTGTCAGTCTTCGGGGCTCGCAGGCGGCTTATTGGCCTGTGCCCAGCTTCTGCGCGGCAATCGCGCCAGCGGCGCCCTGCTTGTCCGCGTCCTTCACCTTGGCCCACAGCGCGCGCGCCTGGTCCGGCTTGCCGGTTGCCGCGTACAGATCAGCAAGGTCAAGCTGGGCCACGCTGGCGGTCACCGTCTTGGAGGGCTTGGCGACAATCGCGTTGTACAGATCGACGGCCTGCGCGCTGCGCCCCGTCTGCTGGTAGAGCCCCGCAAGGGCCAGCTTGGCCAGGTTCGCAAGGTCGTGATTCCAGCTATCCGCGGCGGTCTTCAGCTCCGTCTCTGCCGGGCCGTTCTGTCCCAGTTCCTCATAGGTCACGCCGGCAAAGTAGTGCGCCTTGGAGCTCTGCGGCATGGACCCGTACTGATCGGCCACCGCCAGAAACTTCTGGTTCGCGGCCTTGGCCCGGTCCTGCGATGTGGCGTACACACCATCCATCGCCGGAGCGCCCGGCTCGGCCAGCGGGGCCGTGTAAACATCCAGCGCCGCGCCCAGCGCCGCATCGGCGGAAGAGGAGCGGACGTTCCAGAAAATCAGCACGCTCACCCCCACCACCACAACAACCGCAATCGAAACTGCCCAGCGCACAACTCCCGCGCGGTGGCCGCTCAGCCAATTCACACTCGTGGCCGTGGCTTCAGCAAATTTGTCCTTCTTCAGGGCGTGACGTGTTTGTGTATCCACTGGATTTCCTAGTCCTTCGTCGAGAGACTTGCAGGCGGGTCCTTACAGGCGGGGGCACAACGACTGCAACCCAATTAGTCTACCAGCGCGCGATTGCGAGCGTCCACCAGCCCCGCCCCGCATTACTTTCGCCCCTGCGCTTGCCGTCCTCGGGCCGGGACGTTACGCTAAAAGCATGTACGAGGAATTCCACGTAACCGACCGCTGGAGTGGCGAAGACCTGCACTGCCGCTGGAAGGGCACCATGGTTGCCATCGCCACGCGTCACGCTGATGCTGTGGATGTACGGTTTGAAGTCAACGGACGTCCCATGTGGATCGCTCTCCCCTGCCAGGCCTGGGTGGAGCAGAAGAACCGCACCGGCATGGTCATCACCGACCCGCTTGCCGCCCAGATCGCCGGGCGATACCTCAAGCAGTTGATTGAGGAGGGCTACGACGCCCGCCGCGAGGTCTACACCATGAGCGTGCCCGAGGTGCTGGAGCACCTGGACGCCGTAGTGGCAGAGGCCAAAGCGCAGGGCGGAATCCCGCTGTTGCCCGTCGGCATTTAGTGCCCTGCCGCTCCAGAACACCACACCAGCCGTCTCCCGTCTGCTGAATCGCGGGCGTCCGGGTCGGCTTTGGACTGTGCAGACTCATCCGGTTGCGGTTCGCTTCAATTTCTCCCTGGCCATTCCCCGCCAGGGATAGTCCCCCTCACAACCCCCGCCAGGCCCGGCTCATCCTACGCTGTGGGATCGGAGCAGCCGGTATACGTGGCGCCGCTGGAAGTACATCTCCCTGCCGGTATCTTGTTCCACGGCCGCAATCGATGCTATGTATCAACCCCAGGCGAGTTGCCATGGGTCCCTGCACCAGCTTCGTGCATGCAGATTCTCCGCTGCCGCTGGCGAGCCTTCCCGGACCTGCTCGATTCGACAGACCTGCCCTTGCCCCCAAAGGAGACGCCCATGTCGATTCCCCATAGCCTTTCCATCCACGGCACACAGCATCACCCGCTTCCCGGTGCGCGCGCCATCGCACCCACGGATCCTAACCAGCGCATCGAAATCTCCCTGGTTCTCCGGCATCGTCAACCCCTACCCTACGTGGCCACGCTGGAGAGACACCTGAGCCACGCGGAGTTTGCCAGCCAATACGGAGCAGACCCTGCGCACGTGGAACGACTGCGGCAGTTCGCCCGCGAATACGGTCTTGAAGTACTCGAACGCGACGATGCCATCCAGCGTCGTACTGTCACGCTGGCCGGAACCGCGGCCGCCATGGAAAAGGCCTTCTCGGTCCAACTGCGCAGATTCGATCACCCCGACGGCACCTATCGCGGGCGTATCGGCACCATCCACATGCCAAAGGAATACGCTCCGCTCGTCAGCGGTGTCTTCGGGCTGGACGACCGTCCTGTGGTCCGCCCGCACCTTCGCTTCCGCGCCATGAACTCGGTGCTTTCTCCGCATGCTGTCCAGCTCTCATACACCGCGCAGCAGGTTGCCGCGGCCTACAGCTTCCCTTCAGATGGGACCGGCGCAGGCCAGACCATCGGCATCCTTGAGTTTGGCGGCGGCTTTCGTACAAACGATATCCGCGATTACTTCGCCTCCCTCGGGCTCAATCCGCCTTCGGTCACAGCCGTCCTCGTAGACAACGCCATCAATAATCCCTCCACCGCGCAAAGCGCCGACGGCGAAGTCATGCTGGATATCGAGGTTGCTGGAACCGTCGCCCCCGGAGCATCCATCGTGGTGTACTTTGCTCCCAACACCGAGCGGGGATTCCAGGATGCCCTGAGCACTGCGGTCCACGATCAGGTCCACCGTCCCAGCATCATCTCGATCAGCTGGGGAGGACCGGAGGCAGGCTGGGCCGCCCAGTCCATGACCAACTTTGACCAGGTTGCGCAGGAGGCTGCTCTCCTCGGCATCACCATCCCTGTCGCCACCGGAGACAGCGGGTCCAGCGACGGCATCGACGATGGCAAAACCCACGTGGATTTTCCCGCCTCCTCCCCGCATGTACTGGCAACCGGCGGTACGCGCCTCGTTGTCACCAATGGCGCCATCCAGAGCGAGACCGTGTGGAATGACGGCGCACAGGGCGGTGCAACGGGCGGCGGATTCAGCACGGAGTTCGCGCAGCCCTCCTGGCAATCGAAGCTCGTCTCCAATGCCGGCCGCGGCATTCCCGATGTGGCGGGCAATGCTGACCCGCAGACCGGCTACGAAGTCCTCATCGACGGACAGAAGTTCATCATCGGCGGCACCAGCGCGGTAGCTCCGCTTTGGGCTGGCCTCGTTGCGCTGCTCAACCAGAAGTTGAACCGCCGGCTCGGCTTTCTCAATCCCGCGCTCTACAGCCTCGGTCAAACCAAGGCCTTCCGCGACATCGTGACAGGCAATAACGGAGCCTATTCCGCAACTGCTGGCTGGGACCCGTGTACGGGGCAGGGTTCCCCGGACGGCACAGTTCTGCTGTCTGCCATGGAAGCACCCGCCGCCTCGCACGCCTCCACGCACGCCTCAACGCACCAGGGCAGTACCGCCCCGCAATTGGCTCCTCGCAAGGCCCGGTCAACGTAATCCCCTGCTTCGCACTGCAACGAACATCCCCGCGGTGGTAGCCTTCCCTCTGAAGTACAAAAGCAGGAGGAAGCAGTGCGCAATCCCTTGTTTCACTTTGCCGCAATCTCACTCATAGCCGCATCCACCCTCGTGGCCCCCGCACAGACCAGTGCCAGACCCGTCCCGGCCCAACCCGCCGGCGCCGCCAGGCCTGCCATGCAGGCAGCCGCGGAGCCCGCGTCCTCTCCCGTCGCCGATCCGCGCGCTGTGGTTACCATGGGCAAGGCGCGCTTCACCGTGCTCACCCCGCAGCTCATCCGCATGGAGTGGGCCGCCGACGGCAAGTTCGAGGACCACGCATCTTTTGTCTTCCTGAACCGCCGCCTGCCCGTGCCCCAGTTCCAAAAGACGCTCAACGGCGCGCAGCATCTCACCCTCAAGACCAGCGCCCTTACGCTCAACTACGCGCCAACCGGCGACGGCAAGTTCACCCCGGACGATCTCACCATCGCGCTCACCGTGGACGGCAAGCCCGTGACCTGGCATCCCGGCCTGCAGGATCCCGAAAACCTGGAGGGCACCACCCGCACCCTTGATGGCGCGCTCGGCGACAAAACGAAGGAGCCCATCGGGGAGGGCCTCGTCTCCCGCTCCGGATGGGCACTGGTGGACGACTCCACCCGCCCGCTCTTTGACTCCGCCGACTTCAACTTCCGCGAAGGCGAAAAAAGCCCCTGGCCCTGGGTTATGGAGCGCCCCGCCGGCGACCGCCAGGACCTCTACTTCTTCGGCTACGGCCACGACTACCGCAAAGCCCTCGGCGACTACGTCCGCGTCGCCGGCCGCATTCCCCTGCCACCGCGCTTCGCCTTCGGCGCCTGGTGGTCTCGCTACTGGGACTACACCGATCAGGAGATCGAGGAGATCATCCGCGGCTTCCGCGAGAACGACACCCCCCTCGACGTCTTCGTCATCGACATGGGCTGGCACATCAGCAACGATCAGCTCAAAGCCATGGGCCAGGGCGTCGGCCCGGATTCCAACCTTGATCAGTCCGGCCACTCCCTCGGCTGGAGCGGCTATACCTGGAACAAACTGCTCTTCCCTGACCCGTCCCTCTTCCTCGACAAGCTCCACGCCGACGGCCTGAACACCAGCCTGAATCTGCATCCGGCCTCCGGCATCCAGCCCTGGGAGGCTGACTACCCCGCCATGGCCCGCGCCATGGGCATCGACCCCGCCACCAAAAAGTACGTGCCCTTCGACCCCACCAACAAGAAGTGGGCAACCAGCTACTTCAACATCGTCCTTCATCCGCTGGAGAAGGAGGGCATCAACTTCTGGTGGCTCGACTGGCAGCAGGAACTCGACACCAAGCTCCCCGGCGTCAACAATACCTGGTGGCTCAACTACCTCCACTTCACCGATCAGCAGCGCGAGGGCAAGCGCCCGCTGCTCTTCCATCGCTGGGGCGGCCTCGGCAACCATCGCTACCAGATCGGATTCTCCGGCGACACCATCTCCGTCTGGCCTTCGCTGGCCTTCCAGCCGTGGTTCACCGCCACCGCCGCCAACGTCGGTTATGCCTACTGGAGCCACGACATCGGCGGCCACATGCCCGGCGTGGTGGAACCGGAACTATACACGCGCTGGGTTCAGTTCGGAGCCTTCAGCCCCATCCTGCGCACCCACACCACCAAGAACCCCGAGTCCGAGCGCCGCATCTGGGCCTATCCTGAGCCCTACTCGTCCATCCTGCGCTCCGCCTTCCAGCTGCGCTACTCCATGCAGCCCTACATCTACACTGAGGCGCGCCGCACCTACGACACCGGCGTAGCCTTCTTCCGCCCGCTCTACTACGACTATCCCGAAGCCAACCAGGCCTACACCAGCAGGAACGAGTACCTCTATGGGGACGAGATGCTCGTCAACCCCGTCGTCGCTCCTGCCGACAAGGTCTCCGGCCTCGCCACCGAATCCCTCTGGCTGCCCAGGGGCGACTGGATCGAGTGGCCCACCGGCAAGCACTTCACAGGCCCCACAACCGCGCAGCGCAGCTTCTCCATCGACCAGACTCCGGTCTACGTCAAGGCGGGCGCCATCGTTCCCATGCAGCCGCCCATGCAGTACACCGGCCAAAAGCCCATCGACCCGCTCATCGTCAACGTATGGCCGCTGCAGCCCGGCGCCACCTCCAGCTACTCCGTCTATGAGGACTCCGGCGTCTCCGTCGAGTACCAGCGCGGCGTCTTCACGCGGCTGCCCATCCACGCCGCGCAAACCGGCGACACCCTCACCGTGGAGATTGGCCCCGTGCAGGGCAGCTTCCCCGGCATGCTCACAACCCGCGGCTACGAGCTTCACCTGCCCGCCGACTGGCCTCCTGCCTCCGTCACCATCAACGGCGCGCCTGTCCGTCAGGCTGGCCCGCTCGGCAAGGGTGGCTGGAGCTTCCAGGGCAACACCCTCACCACCATCATCCCCGTCGACCGCCACAGCGTCCGCGACAAGGTCACCATCGTTGTGCAGCGCGCCACCGGGCTTACCGCTCGCCGCAGCGAGCTCGACGGCTTCGCCGGAACCATGACTCGGCTGCGTGGCGCCTATGACGCCATGAACCAGACCCAGCCCGTCGCCAATCCGCCGGACGCGCTCGTCGATGCCATGCAGACCGGAGACCGCATCGGCTATCACCCCGAGCGCATCCAGCAGGAGCTTGCCCATCTGCGCCAGGTCCTGCCGCAGGCGCAG